>JARRLT010000057.1:0-25371 GCA_037386725.1 Promethearchaeota archaeon | reverse complement strand
TTTATAAAAAAGATAAAGAAGAATAAAAGTTATTTACTTAAATTGGTTTTTCTTCTAAACGTTTTACTAAATTTCTTATTTCCCTTAATTTTATACTTTCAGGAGGTAAAGTAACTTGTATATCTTTTGCAAGATGAAAAGCATCTTCAATATATCTAAGATCTTCCAACATTTCAATGATTTGTATTTTATAATCTATATTTTCAAAATCATTTTCATATGAAATAAGACTTTTTTTGATTTCATCAGAAATTAATTTTGGATTATTCAATGAACTTACTCGTCTAACCAATTGATTCAAAGAATTCATTATATTGTACAACTCTGATTTAGGATAAGAATCGATATTCTTCAATATATCTTGAGTAAATTCTTTAGCTTTCTCTAATTTATTCGCTTTTACAGCTATCTCAATCAGTTCTAAAAGAGCTAACTCATAAAGAAATTGACTCTCGATATTCGGAACTATTTTTTCATACAGCCAATCAATTAAATTAGGTAATTTAAAATATTCAATGATATCAATAAGAAATTTTAAAACCGAAAAATACAATTTTGCATTTTCAGTTTTAGTTGAGGAAAGATATAAAATCAATGCGTATTTAACCCTTCCCATAGCATCATCAAAATTTATAGGATTTTGAGAAAATTTATCAAAAGCAGATTCCAAAATAGATTTAACTTTATCTTTTGCTTCAAAATCATATACAAAATATTCACCCCATTTGGGACCAAAAGTTTCTTGATCTGATTTTACATTTTTTGTTGATCTCTTTTCAGATTTTTGTTTGCTATTGCCAGATTCCTTTGTTTTAGACTTAATTTCTTCTACTTCATTTTCAGAAAGAATTCTAAGAATAATTTTATCTTTCTCCATAGGTACAGTTAAATGAAAATAGACGTCTGAATCATCATTCTCAAATAATAATTCTCGTAATTCCTTAGGTATCGTTAAACCTGTTTTAGTCTTTTTCACGATATCTTCAAAAAAAGGATTCTCTGATTCTTTTTTATTTTCTTCTTCTCCCATATTAGCAACACTCTTTGTTAATTTAGGAAATTTTATTAATATATATAAATAATATTCTCATAATTTTTTGAATATTATAAATTATGAAATTATTATAATAGAAAAAAGTTAAATTATTAAGACTAACCAGTCATATTTACCAGTTCTACGCCCCTTACATCAAAATTCATATCTATAAATACCAAAACAGCGTGACCTTTATGAGTATAAACTAATGGAACTGGAAAATCCTCCGCATTTTTAATAAAAGATTTTTTAACATATACGGGTAAAACTTTTTTACAGACTCTACAATAAGCATCAATTTTCTTTATAAGATTTAAATCTGCAAAATCATTTAGTATATCGTCTAGAACAGTGTCAAAATTCCTAAATACATTTGTAGAAACATTTTCAAAAGAAAGAATTACATCTACATCGTACATAGCGCTAAATTCCTCACTAATTTTTTCCAAAAGGGCTTCCAAAAGTTGGAATTGAACATCATTTTTAGCACCCACTGTATATATTAAAGTACCCTTCTTAATATGGACTATTTTACTATTTCCCTTATAGATATGAAAAAATATATCTTCCATCGCATAATCTTTTATAATTTTCAAGTCTAAAGCATAATTTTTTAAAGAATCTGGAGGTTTCCACTCAAAAATACTCATTATTTCGCTACTAATATTTATAAAATTTAGCCCTTCTTTAAAATGCTTTAATCCAATTTTGT
Source organism: Promethearchaeota archaeon (assembly GCA_037386725.1). Classification (GTDB taxonomy): domain Archaea; phylum Asgardarchaeota; class Lokiarchaeia; order Sigyniarchaeales; family SOKP01; genus JARRLT01. The sequence continues at coordinate 23,623 of JARRLT010000057.1, read as the reverse complement.
CAGAAGTATCCATAGAAAAAACTCTCTTTTAAAATTTAAATAGTTAGTTAAAATCGACTTAAATGTCGTTATTCTTATATGAAATTAGTTATAATTAATTCTCTTAACCAAATATAGTAAATTCGCCTATTTATATTTTCATAAACAATGGTAAAACATTCTTTTAAGTGATATTCTTAACTTCCATTTTTTTATTTATTTAGAAATATAGAGAATTAGAATCTTTCCAAGAAACGCATCTCAAGGAAAGATATAAAGAATTTTCCTTTACAGTTGTGTTACTTAGACCAGAAAATAATGGAAATATTGGCTCAATTGCTCGAATAATGAAAAATTTTAATTTTATAGATTTAGTTATCATTAATCCTATTGAGAAAAGAGAAAAAATATTTTCTCATGAAACTCAAGGTTTTGCTATGCATGGAAAAGATATTTTATTAAACGCCAAGGTTATTACTTCATTGCCTCAAGTTCCCCATATTTCTTGTTTAGAAAAATTCTTAAGTAATTTTGATTTAATAATCGGAACCACAGCAAAAGGAAGAAAATATAATAATATCAAGCGTTTATCATTCTTTCCAAATGATTTTAATTTTCCTTCATTTAGGGATAAAACTTTAAAAATTGCAATTTTATTTGGGAAAGAATCACGAGGATTAACGAATAAAGAAATAGATTTATGTGATATACTTCTAAGGATTCCTACAGGAAATGAGTATCCAACTCTCAACCTCTCTCATGCATGTGGAATAATTTTATATGAAATATTTAAGAAGATTCATATAATCAAACATGGTCGGGGCGAAAGTCCAGTTCTTTTAGCAGATAAACAAGATAGACAACTTCTTTATAAATTCATTAAGAAAATTATAGTTAAACTTAAAATTAGGAATTATAAGAAAGGTAAGGTCATAAAAGCGTTTAAAAATATATTTGAACGAGCTTTTGTTACAAAGAAAGAACTTAGTCTTATAGTAGGAGTCTTTTCTAAAACTTATAACGTTATAAAAGATTTAAAAATTTTTGATGAGAATTAGTAAAGTAGCGCTATTACATTTGATTTCAAATTTCCTTATGTAAAAATTATTATACTTAAATTTAAAAACGATTGATTTTATAAAAAATACGAGTATTTTATAATAAAACCCATGTTGTTATAAAAAAATAATTTTACTAATAATGAAATGATTTAGAGTCATGAAAAAGGATTTTAAATTAGTTTTTAAGAATTTCGACCTTTTTAACAATATTATTGATTTTTCAACTCAAGGAATTTATTCAGTTATTTCATTTGTTTTAGGTATAATCTTTTTATTTTCCGCTATTAGTCAATATCCTGGGTACAGTATTAGTCTTCAATTTGTTAGTGAATTAGGAACTGGCCCAGGGCTTTCTGCACCACTATTTAATATCGGATTGTTATTAATAGGAGTTAATTCATTAAATATTCTTTTTAACTTAATTAAATCTCTAAAGAAAGAGTTTTCTAATATACATTTTATAAGATTTAATATTGTATTCTTAATATTAGGTACTATTTCTCTCGCACTTGTAGGTTGTTTCCCTCAGATTACCTACTTAATGGCAATTATTCATTTTGTAGTAGCATGTTCATTTTTCGTAAATTTTCCAATCTTACTTATAGGATTAAGCATTTTAATGTTAAAAAGTAAACACTTTTACAAATTTCAAGCCATAGCTGGTTTTTTTGTTGGAATCCCATTTATAACATTCTTAATCACAGAGTTGCCTCTAGTTGAATGGATTTCAGTTTTTACACTAATTAGTTGGGGTATCATTGTATTAACACCATATCTTTACAACAGAATCATATCATTTTTTTCCTTAACCTTCTTATAAAGGGTTTTAAAGATTAAGATAAGATAATTTTACGAAATTCAATTATTAACTTTGAGGGTGTATATTTTTAATCTAATAAATAAATATGAAAATCATAAATAGAAAATTTTTAAATTAAGTATTTAGTCTGAAGCTTTTCATATTCATAGAATTCCTGAAGGTTCTCATCAATTATTTCATTAATTATTTCAAAAAATTGTCGGAATAACTCTTCAGGAAACACCTCCATTTCAAATATCAATCTTGTTGCTAATTCTTCACTCAAGATTTGAGGATTTATTTGTTGATGTTTTAAAAGAAAATTCATCATTGCATTTTCCACTTCATCCTCTACAATACTTTTTGCTAATTTGTATCCAATATCTTTGTAAGGATCAATGAAATAGGGATAATTGAGATCATCTAAAATCTTTATGAAATGTAAAGTTTTGGTAAGTTTATCAACACAATAATCTAAAGCACTGATTTTTATGCCAAATTTTTGACAAAAGTCTTTTTTCGGCTCATGAACGGGGAATGCTAAAGGATGTCTCGTAACAATATAATATGCTGCGATATAATATTTAAATAAATTATAAGGGATTTTTTTAATCATTCGGAGATACTTATGGATGATTGATACAGTATTTAGTAGCAATTTCTGATTTGATTCAAACTGTTCTAAAAAATTTTCTCCATCTCTTATAAGATCAATGGTGACTTTTTCTTTTGTATTTAAAACTTCTTCATTGTAGGAAATTAGTTCTAACATTTACACACACAACCCTTTCTTTGACATTTTTAAACGTAATATCAAGATGTTATTTTGATAATATACTAATAACATTTCTTATATTTAAATGTGATGCAAAGTGATGCAAAGAGATGCAAATTTCGATATATTTAAATATTAAATTTTTTTATTGATTAATTAGGGAAACATCAGGTATTTTGTGAATGATATAAAAATGGCATCCTTAAATGAAAAACACCGCATTACTGTCAATTTAGAAGAAATTGATTATAGAATTATAGAAGCTTTAAATGGTGTTATTTCAAATTCAGATGCCGGAGTTATATATCAAATGATTCGAGAATGGATTAATCAAAATTCAGATCAAATTATGAATACCTGGGATATTGATCTTGGAGCAATTAGACGACAGGTTCTCGCAGAAACTAAAGGAGTATCTATCAAAAAGGAAATTGAAAAGGTTGAGGAACAAATTATTAAACAACTTCCTAATATTTTTAATTCTATAGAGGAAATAAGTGCTGAGGAAGCTGCTGAATTTTTAGAAGTAAATCCTAAAACCCTAAAGAAAATTATTTTTATCCATAATGACGAATTAGAGAAAAAAGGGTTGAAACTTAGTTACAAAGATGGGATTATAATAAATAATAACCTAAAATCCTAAGGTAAATTAAATATGAATAAAAATAATCATGACTCGAAATTTTTAAAATTTCCACACAAATTATACGATATATACGCAAGACCGACTCCAATTGAGTACTCTAAGTTAGTAGTACCTTTTTCTAAATTCATTAATGTCCAAAATAGTTATTCTTCTGAAATGGAACGAAAGGAAAATAAAATTAACGAAATGAAAAGTATCCTTAATTTGGCAATTTTAACATCTTAATCTCGAATTAATAATTAATTAAATTTTAATGAGATTATAATATTGCTAGTTAAGAGATATAAATTTTCACTCATTTTGTATATATATGTTTAAAAACATCAATATGAAATAAAAAGATCTAAGGATTAATTCATAGATTTTTAGATCCAAGAATCAGATATTAAATATGAAAAGTTTTTAAGTATAATAAAATAAAAGAAGATAATTTATGGAGCAAAAGTCTGTTGAAAATCTTGAAGAAGAACTGAGATTTAAAGATAAAGAATCAACTATAACTAAAATTTTATCATTTATTGGACATAACATTAAATTTTTTCTATTACCTGGTTCGCGAATAGAAGAATTAACAAAGAGAGAACTTGAATACGAAAAATCAATTAGTAAAAGAAAATTTATTAAACGAATCAGCTCACCATTAACATTTCTCGGAATTATCATTCTATTTATAGTAGCAAACATTGCAGTATTTCCAGAGTGGTTATCAGTGTTCACATATAACCAGGCTTCTAGTGGTGTATTTCCAGGAGCATGGGCCCCAATGACTCCAGAACATCCTTTAGGTCAGACAATTTTAGGACGTGACGTTTTGGCTAGAATCATTTTTGGCGCAAGATCTTCCATTGTTATTGCTTTAATCGCAGTATCTTTTAGTGCAACAGTTGGAACGATATTTGGGATAATAGCAGCATATTACGGTGGATGGCGCGATTCGATTATTATGAGAATAGTAGATCTAATGATGTCATTTCCTGGGTTAATTTTAGCTATGGTTTTTGTTGCAATATTGGGACGAAACTGGCAAAATATAATGTTGGCATTTAGTATAATTGGCATTCCACTTTTTGCCCGATTAATCAGAGGAAATGTATTACAAGCCCGTGAATTACCATATATTCAAGCAGCCAAGGTAGATGGAGCAGGAAATTGGAGAATAATGTTTCAACATGTACTTCCGAATATAATTCAACCAATTATAATTGCATTTACTTTTAATATTAGCGGTGTAATTTTAAGTATTGCGGCGTTTAGCTTTTTAGGTTTTTCTGATCCAACCTTAATTGAATGGGGTAATGATGTTAGTCAAGGTCAAAGATATCTAGTTACTGCTCCATGGGCTTCATTATTCCCTGGAATTATGATTGTGGTTACGGTGCTAGGGTTTATGCTACTCGGAGATGGTCTTAGAGATGCGTTAGACCCTCGATTAAAAAACCTATAATTATTTTTATTTAACCAATTGCATCATTAAAATAAAGTGATCTGCTAAAAATAAAATAGAAATTTTGATCAAATTTTATGATTTATGCGTGGGGAAGGCTATAAATTAAAATGATAGATCTCTTAAGTAGAATAAAGTTAAATGCAGATCTAGAAATTTCTTAGACATTTATTATTTGATAAAAATCTATTTGTAATTTTAGTCTTAATCAAGTTAAATGAAAAGACTAAATTCCACCTAAATAAGATCTTAATGAATCCCCAAAATCCTTCAATTCAACACTTTTGATTTCACCAAAAATTATTTCTCCAAAATTCTTAGCAAAATCATCTCCCTCAAATTGCAAGAATGTTTGAAAGTAAGAATCCAAATATTTATCGTATTCTTCCATACAAAAATTGTTAATTTCACCAAACTTAGGATGATCTAATCCTTTTATCGGATCAAAATTTAATGTAAACATTTAAAATCACCTCAAAAAATTCTATTTAAAATAAAAAATATTCAATTATATTAGTCTAAAGTAATATTAAAATAGCTAAGGATAATAATAAATAAATTTTTCTTAACAGAAACCTTATTTTTGTAAATTTAATTTAAAAAGAAAAAGAAATAATAAAAAATATAGTAGAATAAACTTATTTTATTCAAAATTCTACAATTCACGTATGTGGAAGACTATAAATTAATACGACTATTAAAATAATTCCTCCTATAAAGATGAACTCATGATAAATAGATTTTTTAAGATCCTTCTATTTTAATAGAGTGGCATTTATATTGTTGAAATTAAATCTTTAATCAAATTCTTAATCTCAGATTTAACTTTTTCGAAATTTTCTTCTATATAGATTTGAGCATTAAATTCATTACCACCCCCCTTTCCATTAAAAAACTCCTTTATTCTTGAGACAATTTGATTTGCGCTAACTTTTTCAACTTTAGATATAATTCTTATTCTGTTATTACTATTAAAGACAATAAACAAGGAATTTTCAGGAATTTCATCCAATTTTTTAATTAGAGTATCGTAATTTACAGATAAATCTAATAAGAACACTTTAATATGATTTAAAATATAATTAGGATTTTTTAGAGTTTCATTAATTATCCATAATTTTAAATCTTCATTTTCTTTTTCCAAATTACCAAGATTGTTTGAAATACTGGAGAATTTCTTTTTAAAATCAGTAATTTTCATATTTAATTCATTTGCTATTTCTAATAGCTCTATATTTGATCTTATTATATCATAGATAGAATCATTTCCAATTTTAAATTTAATTTCATTTTTCCCTTTAAATTCATCTATAAAAATTGGACCAATCTCATTTAATTCTTTAACATGGGTTCCACCACAACAAATAATATCTAAATCCTCAATTTTTACAATTCTAATAGGCTTTTGATCGGGAATTTTCCCTCTTAGACTCTTATATTTCTTTAGAACCTCTTCACGAGTGAGAATTTCCTCAATTACTTTTAAATCTCGCATGATTGATATTACATTAGTATCTTTTAAAACATGTTTCAATTGTTTATAACTTATCGTTTCACTTAATTTAAGAATTACACGATTAGATTCAATATATGCTCTTTCAGTTTCAATAGAATATGTATTCTCAAAGAGAGCAGAAACTAAGTGCTGAGCTGTATGTGCTTTCATTAATCCATATCTATATTCCCAGTCAATTTTTCCCTTAATCTCTTGATTTACGGTTAGATTTTGAATATTTTTGGAATCAATCTGGTGGAATATTTTTTGACCATCAATAGTTACATTTTTCACTGGAATTGTTTTTTGCTGTATTTCGAAGTAGCCTTTGTCACTTTCTTGACCTCCACCTTGAGGGTAAAAAAGAGTCTTATCAAATACAATTCCCTTTTTTCTATCAATTTCAGTGATTTTTGCTATGAATTCTGTTTTATATGGAAATTTCCAGTAAAGTTTTTCAGTCATATATATACTTATCACAGAGATATTATGAATTTATGGTTACATAGCATATCTAAAAATCAACAGTCTGATATTAATTAATTTATCTTAATCTTACTAATAATACACTCATAAGGAAAATTGATTAAAATATAACAATATATAAAAATGGTTTCACGAAATATTCCCCTCGATATTGAAAAAATAATTAACAAAAAGTTAATTAAATTTAAGAATTATAAAAACCAGTTTTCTAAAATCCCACCGATTATAGGTTTAATTTGTGCGAAAAAATATGGTAATATTGTATTTCAACTTGAGTCTACTTTGAAAAATAAAAGTTTTAAATCATTAAAAGAGTGTTTAACCGAAAATGATTCTAAACCTATTGAACTTGATTTAATTTCTATGTATCTTAGTTCGTTTAAAATATTTGCTGAACAAACTAATATAAAAAATCTTTCTCACTTAGAGATATACGGTTCAAATATTAAGGCTCAAATTTATTTTTATATTCAAGATTTTATAATTATACTATTTTTAAATTCCAATACTAAATTATATCATCCTTTTAAATCTCAAATATTAGAATATGTTGAAAATGTTATAAAAAGCAATCATTTAATTCTCGAAAATTCAAATCAAGACGCATCAAGAGAAAAAATACCCGAAATAGAAGAATTAGGAAGTTTTTGGATTGAAGAATTGAATAAAAAATATATTAAAAAAAAAAAGAAGAAAAAAATATTTTAATCCTTGGAAATTTTATCTTCGACTGATTTAAGTTTTTCCCTTCTACTTTCAGATTCAGAACTTTCCTTAAACTTCTTCCCAGAAACTCTATTATCGTATTCTTCTTTAAACTTTGACCTAATAGCTTCTTCTCGTGATTGAATTTCAAGTTCTTTTTTGCTACCTTTTTTCATCATCTTTTCATATTTATGTATTTTTCTCACTGGTTTGGGATATTTCAGTACTTTTTGATAAGCAAAAAGATATCCTGTTATTCCAATAGCCGCACCAATTCCAAGAATAGTAAGAATTTGAAACAGTAAAACACTTTCTTTTGGAGTTGTTGCTGTTACAGTGACTTGATATCTTTCAAATTCATAATTATCTCCAGCATACACTGTAATTGTGAAAGTATAAGTTCCCTGGGGTACATTATTTATGGAAGTTGTATATATCCCGTCTCCATCAGGATCTGTTAAATAGCCTTGTCCTAAAGCAGATGAATATTCCACAGTTGCATTTTTTATTAGCCCTCCAAAATCTAAATTTTCTAATTGAATTTGAAGTGTTATAGATTGCCCAGTTTGTATATTAAAGGAATTTTTTCCTGATACTGTTGTTATGTTCGTTTTAATCCGGTCAACTTGAATTCGCATGAGTAATGTTCTTGATTGATAGTTAATTTTTTGAGCATATATCGTTAGAAACCTAACACCGAGATCTAAATCTTTTGTATTTAATACAATAGAATATTGATGTAAAGATTTATATTCAGTTAAATTTAATGATAATCCCTCTCCCTCTAATCTCACAAGAGCATTTGAAATGTATGTCTGATTAACATTTTCATCATAAATCGCTGTAATATTTAGACTTGCGCCTATTGGTAATTCAATTGTTCTATCAATTGTCTTATTTACTCCATTGAGAAATATATTTAAACTTGTTTCCTTGTCAATGATTTCGATTTTAATTATAATAGTTTGGGGTTGATAATTCAATTTTTTAGCATATAATGTTAGAAAATTAACACCATAATTCAAATCATTAGAATCAATAATTGTGTAATAAAGATTATGTACTATTGATTCATTTAGAACTTTATTTATTCCTTCTCCAGAAATCTGTACACTTGCGTTAGAAATATAGTTATTAGAAAGATCTTCATAAATAAAAGATACATTAACTTTTTCTCCGATTGTAACATCAATTGATCTATCTAAAGTCTTATTCTGATTATTTAAGAATAAATCAAACTTTGTTTGTTTTTCAATGACTTCAATCGTAAATTGAAGTGAGGCAGATTGATAATTTTCTTTATCAGCATACACATTTAGAAAATTTATACCTTTATTCAAAGACGAAACATCTAATGTAAAATTATAATAGTGAAATTGAGTGTTCTCATCAAAATTTCCATAATTAATTAAATTAACACTCCCATTTTGAATTCTATCCCCTGAAAGAGATTCATTGTAAATAATTGTAATATTTACTTTACTGTCTAATTCTGCTTTATAAACGTTATTCTCAGCCTTATAACTAGTTCCATTAAAAAAGATTGCTAAATCGGTTTTAATTTCCTTTATATTTAACTTAAAATTAACTGTAAAAGTTGAATAATTTTCTGATTCTGCTGAAATTGTGATAAATTTTATTCCCGTTTTAAGATTTAATGTATCCAAGCTCAAATTATATTGATCAAAATTTAGATACTTGGTAAATGTACCTGAATAACTTTCTTCCGATAAAGTAACAGTTGCTCCTGAAATGAAATTATTTGAATTGTCATGATAATAAGCAGTAATATTAAGTATTTCTCCAATGGACGTATTAAATATGCCGAAATTATCTGTTGATTCGCCATTTACCTCAACATATAATGTAGTAGGTCGTTTGTTAATCGTTATCGTAATCGACATTGAAGAAGCTGTGTAATTATCTTTTTTGGTATAGATATTTAGTACATGAGTACCTATTCCGAGAGTTGTTGTATCTAAGGTCAAATTATATAAATTAAAGAAGGAATTTTTTGTTAAATTATTGATTGTGGTACTTCCATTACGTAATTCAACTGTTGCTCCAGAAATAAATGTTGATGTAATGCTATCTTTATAAATTGCAGAGATATTAAGTGTGTTTCCGTAAAATACATCAATAGAGGATTGTTGCACCCCTTCAAGATTCAAGACTAATGAAGTAGGTCTTTCATTCACAGTTATAGTTATAATCTTAGTACTTGACTCATAATTCGCTTTAGTTGCTATTATGGTAAATGTATTCACGCCTAATAATAATCTCTTTGAATTAATTGTTAGATTATATTGTTTCAAGTTATTATCTTCAATAGCACTGCAAAGAATCTCAGAACCATTGTTTAAACTAATGGCAGCTTGATCTAGATAAGTTCCTACGGAGTCATTATAGCAAAGATGTATATTAATCGTAGAATTCCAAAATACTTGTTTAGAATTAGTTTGAACTCCATTAATATATACATTTGAAATTGATGTCGAAATTTCTCCAATGAATAAATTAATAAGCGATTTAGATGTTGCATATAGGGATTTTTCCGCTGTAATATAAATTGAATAGGTTCCAACGTTTCCAAAATAGGATGTATTTAAGGTTACTGTATAAGATCCATCTCCATTTTCATAATAGTAAAAATCTACTGCATCCCAATATTCAGAATTAGAATTATTACTAATTAGTAACGTAGCATCTGAGATATTCACGTTATTATCTGTATCAATAAAGTTAACAGTAAAAGTGATATTAGAATTAAGTTCAACAGGAGCGGGTTGAGAATATTCAATTGATGTAAAAATTGTACGTATAGTTAATGGAATATTAATTTCTTGATATTCATATCCAGATTTAGTAGCATTAACCGTAATAATTTCAGTTCCTATTGATCGAGCTGAACTATTAACTAAAATTTGGTAATGTCCATCTACGGGGGTACTTTTAACAAAATAGTAGCTTTTATTCCAATTGCAATCTATTGTAGCCCCTGAAATTCCTGTTCCTTCAGATGTATTATAAAAGATATCGATCGTTACATTATTTCCATACGGTACATTCAATCCAACTTCATCAGGTGATTCAATAGATGTACTTTTGGTAACATCAATTTGAATGAGATTTGTTTCATTTTGAGTATCATAATAATTCTTGAATGCACTTACAGTGATATTATATGTTCCAAATTTCCAACCGGCAGTATCAATTTCTGAAATATAAACACCTCCACCAAAATAAGTCATTGTTCCAGTCCCAAAATTAACAGAAGATTGATTATATACAGAATAACTGACGGCTGCTCCATATATTCCCTCTGAAAAATCTAAATCGGTATAATTAACCTTAATATTCACAGTGTCTCCTGAAAATACGGGTTTTACTAATTTTTGTTGAGTATTTGCTCTTTTTAATTCAGTATTGTGAATTACATTGAAATTCTTTATTAAAAGTCCAACTTGGGAGGATTCATTATTTTTATATCTTATTTGAACTGTATATTGCCCAGCTGGTGCATTCTGAGGAATTAAAAAACTTGAAAAATCAACTGTATTGTCTAAATTTACAGATTTTACTTCAGTTAATTGTCCCCAAACAGTTCCATTTGGATAATATATTACTTGAGTTGCATTTGTTAGATCGATTCTTGGAATTAAATTATTACCTAAAGTTGCATTAACCTTTAACGCATCTCCAATTTTGAAATTTTTCTCTTTTTGCCAATTTCCATTTAATTTCCAAATATCTCCATTCAGCACATAGTTAGGGGATTCGGCAATTATTTTCCAACGTCCATTTACTGTAATTCCATTGGGGATAACTAAGGTGGTATTACCACTTCCTGCAGTTTCAGTCACATTTTCAATTTTATCGTTGCCGTAGGGATCATATAAATGCGTAATTACCCAATTTTTAGGTTTAGAAATATTGAAATAATAATTAGTTTCATAGGAACCCGGAATATTCACAGAAAAATACATTTCCCATTGTACATTTGTACTATTTAATACAGTATAGGTGGAACCAGGATCTCCTTGATCGGTTGTTGTGTATTTTGATGATGTAGCATTTATAAAGAAATCTGAGTAAATTATAACATTAGCACTTGAATTAGAAGTAAAATCAAAGTAATGAGTCTGACCACCAACAGCTCCAGGCCAAATATCTGCAATAGATGTCTGTCCGATTCCAAATTCATTGTTTAAATTATTAATAGCATAATTTTGATTATTAGTTTCATCGTTTACTCTTAAATCAATTTGCTCTGGTCTTGGAATATTTGGAATGTTTAATGTAACATTATCAATATAAGTTATTAGAGAATCAGTCGCTCCTGTAGCATATCCATTAGCATAATCTATTCCTATTAAAAGATCAACTCGACCAGGAGGTAAAAATCCATACATCTCAGGATCAAATGGAGCAATATTACTAGAGTATCTAGTATTACTTTTAATAGAATTAAATTTGATTAATTTAAAATTTGCTTCTATACCATTCACCAATAATGCTGCATATATACTGGCTCCTCCTGTACTAGCTAACCAAAGAGAACTATTAAATAAAAGTCTATAATTGAAATTTATTTGCCAACTTTGATATGCAATTTTTTCTCTGTCTAAATAAAAAGAATAATTCCAATAGGAATTTACATTAGTCCAAGTATTAGTACCATTTGTAAACTTCATATAAAGGGAATCATTATTACCAAGAGAATCATTATACCATCCAAAGTTCACATATTTGTCATATGTAGGATCTGAAACATGATATGTCCAATGATTTGCATCATAACCATTATCGAACGTATCATTAATCCATAATTTATTATATTCGTAGATGTTTGTCACATTAACAAGTAAATTATTTCCTTGCCAATCTTCAGGTATTGTTATTGAGGCTTTATCGGATGTCGAAAGATCTAAACCATTATTTTGAAAATATCCTTCGCCATATTCTGTTACATTATTTTTTATACCAGTCCCAGAAAAATCTGAAATACTTGCGGAATTTGGAGTTGTTGGATCTGTAATTAAGTTATTCTTTTCTTTTATGATATTAGTATGATTGCCATTAGGAATCATTAAGAATATAACAAAGATAAAAAGAATCGAGAGGGTTAAAGCCTTAATTAAATGACTTCTATATTTTAAGATTGCGTTTAAATTTTTCATAAATCAGCACTTTAAAATTTTATACCTTTAATTGTTTATCCTAATTGTATAGTAAAAAGCATACCTTGCTTAACTTCCTTAAATAAATTTATATATATATATTTTCACTAATTTCCTAAGAAAAACTACTAAAATAAAAAAATAATTTGAGTAATTATGATTCAAGCTATTTTATGTTACCAATTTCTTTTAAATCAAGATGAATTAGGGGATATAAATCCTGAATTTCGACCAATAAAGTTAATCTTTAATAATAAAAAATTTTCCGAGGATAATTATTCTAAATTAATTAATGAGCTTGACATCTTTGGGATCTTTTATTCTCATACAACTGCACGCTTTAAAAGAAAAGAAACCTTTGGAAACTTTTTCTTGGGTCGATTACGCTTAACGCCTTACCAAGTGATTTCACATTTTCATCAGGAAGTCGATAAATCACAATTTCTCACTATAGTCGTATTCGAATTAGATGATGAAATAGAGATATATGAAAATATCGCAAAAACCTCATCAAAGAAAATTGATGAATTAATTGCTAAATTAAGGCAGTTTCGAACTTCAAAAAAACCAGATCTAATTGAAGATATAGTTAATAAAATAGAAAAAGAATTGAAATTTGTTATTTTTCAAGTTCAAAGATTATCTCAATTAGAAAAAGTTCAAAAAGCAGCTCTTATTTTTAACAGTGAAGAGAGGTTAAAAATATTAGAAATTTTACGAGAGCATCCGATATCGAAAAAAGATTTAAAAGAGATTTTAGAAAAAATAAAGCCAAATCCTAATATTGATATTTTAATTCAACCCTTTTTAGAATTAAGACTTATAAGAAGAGATTGGATTAAGGGAGAAAAAGATAAAAAATCTGGAGAAATAATGAATAAAGGAGAATATCTATTTTTAACAAAAGATATTACTTTATTACGATTACCAAGCAAAGATATTATGGAAAAAAAATTCCCAAAATTCTCTCTGAGTTTGTAGATTTTCAGTTTGTTATAGATACATTGGAATACTTTAAGATAATAACAAGACTGAAAGATAAAAAAGGAGAGGAATGGATAATTTTACTTACAGAAGTTGTACCTCTGATATTCTTTCCAGAGTATTTACTTGAAAAAATTAAGAAATCATATTATAAAGAAAAAGGTAAGACTTTGTCATATGAAATTGTTAATAAAGCTCTTGAATTACTAGAAGTTGCTTATCCTGAAAAAATAGAATTTTAAAGACAAAAAATAATAATGGAGAGGCTTTCGAAATGTATCTTTTTAGAGACCAAGATTATAAAGAAATTTCATTGAGATGTAAGTTATGTTTTAAAGAACTGAATTTCAGAATAGATTTAGAAGAATATGAAAGAATTAAAGAATTCCCTATTACCAAAGATAAAAGAAATAACTAAAGAAGTTTTAAAGGAGATTGGTCTAACAACAGATGAAATTGAATTATACTTTGAAGCTACTGGTAGAGAGACTGTATCATTAGGAGAAATCGCAATATTATTGGATAAACCTAAAGTAGAGTGCCGAAAAATTACTGAAAAATTTTTAGAAAAGGGTTTATTTAAATCTATTGCAGGTGCAACCCCTCACTTCAAAGCTCTTCCCCCATATGCAGCTTTAGTTCATCAATTAACAATATTTGAAGAATATATTTCAGAAATTCAAAAAAATGTTCCACCTCAGTTAAAACAATCCTTTTCAAAATTGGAATCTCAAACCGAAGGAGTGAAAAAACTTAGAGAATATGCCAAAAAATAATGGATGATCAGTTGGGTGATCTTTCATCTAAGTTTGAAGATATAACTAAACATATCTCAAAAGGTATGGAATCACATATTGAAGATTTATCTAATGATTTCACTGTAATAAATGAAAAAATCTCTGGTATGATGAATAATCAAATAAATGAGTTAGAATTACAATGTAATAATATTAAAGAGAGAGTTTCAAAGAATTTAGATAAATTACATTTAGGGGTACTTCAAGAAACTGTGGAGGCTGTTATTGAAAAATTATTTTCAAAATGGGTAAATCAAGTATCTAATTCCTTAAAGTCTCATTTAGGGGAAATCCAATCAATTTCAAATGATCAACTCGTAAAAGCTAAAATAGGTTTAAACCAACAATTAAAGCAAGTAAATGTAGCTTCCAATAAAGCAATCTCAAGAGCTACTGATGAATTTAATGAGAGATTAATCTTAGAATTACGAGATAAACTAAAAGATACTATATCAGATATCAATGAAATAACTGAATCAAGTATTAAATCTGGAGAAGAAATAAAACTAATTTTTGGAGATATAAGTAATGACTTCAACAATTCGGTTATAAACGCAAATGATAAAATAACGGGAATAAGTGATGATGTTTTAGGATCTTTCGCAGATTTAAAAGATCTTTTTTCTACGAAAGTTATTAACACATTGGAAGATGTTCTTGATAAGATTTTAGATAAATTAGAAACTAGTGAAGCTACTACTGTACAGTTTTGGCAAAAAGCCAAGCAGTCAGAAGCAATGACTATGAAAGATATTTGGTTTATAAGATCTAAGGAAGCTGCGAAGGCACATATCAAAGAAGAGATTGTAAATACAAGAGCCAAAATATTAATTGTGGTACCCGAAATTACGGATTTAGACTTAGAAACTATTAAAAGTAGACCACATCATATTAATATAAGAATTTCAACTTCTATTGACAGAAATAATTCTCAACATCAAGAAATATTAAAAGAATTAGACCAATACGCAAATGTAACTTGTCGTCATCGAGATCTACAAAACCTATGGGGGGCAAATAAAGACTATGAAGAAGTAATTGTGTGTGTTTATTCGAAAAAGAAAGAGGATGGCTCGATTAAAGCTGAGATTGCGGGAATCGGGAGTATAATAGACGAGCATATTAAAATTTTTGTTCCCATTTTAGAGGAGGCATGGTTAAATAGTACCAAATTAACTCTTCTTTAAAAACAATAGCAAATTCTTTCTGCTATTTCAGATCCCTTAGCCTTCTTTAAAGCCTTATACACATCATATATTTTAGGCTTTTTAAAAAAGAATTTTTATATTTTCTCTTTCAATTTGAAAAGTTAATTAAACCAAATTTAATCATCGTTAAGATTAAGAATTCTTAAGCTTTTTATTGGATTTTATTTTATTCACTTTATAATCTAAAATGGGATATTTTATGAAAAAGAAAAATTCTAACATCTGCGAATTTGCTCAATATTGATGTAGGGTATTCATTAAAAATTTTAATTCAAATGTATTAATAAATCAATCTAAAGCTAAGAGAGAGTCTAAAGCTAAGAGTGAGTCAAAGGTTAAAAGTGAGTCAAAGGTTAAAAGTGAGTCAAAGGTTAAAAGTGAGTCAAAAGTTAAAAGTGAGTCAAAAGTTAAAAGTGAGTCAAAAGTTAAAAGTGAGTCAAAAGTTAAAAGTGAGTCAAAAGTTAAAAGTGAGTCTAAAGTTAAAAGTGAAAGAATCCAAAATTTACCAAAAAAATGAACTCATAAAACTTCAGTGAAACCAAAAATCAAAAGTCATAGTAAGGAAAAGAAAAAACAAAAAGATTATGTTAAGGTAGGCTATTTGAAAGATTTATTTCCTGAGGAAATTGTGCGAAAAATAAGGTTTCTTCACTTTAAGACAAAGAAAATTGAAGATTCTTTAAAAAAAGTGGATGAGGATTTTAAAATTGATGATTTAATGTTTATTGAGTATTATGTTAAAATTTTAAATATTAATTATAAACAAAAAAATCAAAATTTAATTTTAGCAGAATTAGCACTTACTTCAACATATTTTGATCCAATTGAAGATGATAATATAATAATATATGATATTATGTTTGAATGTGCAAGAGCACTCTGGGTGTTAGCACAAGCATACATTCGAATTTCAGAAAATTATGAAAAAGAAAAAGATTTAGAAAATGCAATTTTAGCAATGGTTAAATGTAGTAAAGCTTATAAATCAGCAGCTTACTTTAGTGCTGCTGCAATAAATCAGAATGAAAAAGGTACAATTCTAAACTCCGAAAACTTAGAATACAAATCGGAAGAAGCTAGAATAATCGCTCAAAGTTTAGCTGCAATAAGAGAAGAAAAAAATAATAATCTTGCTTTAGCCTCTCAAATTTATGCGGGATTGAGTGCTTTATCCAAAAGAATGCTTTATTTAAAGGACCACGTCAAAAAAATTAGAAATCATTTAATTGGGCAATCATATTTTGATTTAGGTAAATCTTGTTATTTAAAATCCTTGTCAATTCAAAAATTCATTCTATCAAAAGATTCTAATGGAAATAATAGAAATGCAATCAAGGATTTATTAAATAAGGCAAGCTATTATTATCATAAATCTGAAGAAATTTGGGAAGATCTATTAAAGAGTGAACATGATTCTTTATCTGATGAAGAAATAGATAAACTGAGAATAAATCTTTCAATTGTAAATGAAAGTATTATTGAATGTCAAACAGAACCAATGGAATTTGATCTAGTTAAAGATATTGTAGATCCAGAACCATATATAATAATTCCTGAAAATTTGGCTCACATTTTACCAAAAACGACAATGTTCTTATCACAGATTAATTGTATGGATGTTAATGTTAACGTTTTAAAAAAATTCAAGAATAAAGAATTGCAAGTAAACTCACCGGAAAGTAAAAGAAAGAAATTACTAAGCAAGAAAACTGGTGTAGGAAGAACCATAAAAGAATTAAAAACACTTTATAAAAATAATGATATCGAAGTAGATAGGTATGCAGAACTACTAGAGAGGGGCGTGGTTTGGCTTATCGGAATTCTGTTTTTGGTGTGATGGGCCGCGGGAATGTAGTTGAGACCCAAAATCAACAAGCAGAAAATGTTTTTGGGAAGTGTGTGGTTTTGGGGTATACTAAAAATCAAAAAAAGAAAAAATGGTTAATTGTATTTTTGGATAATGCTTACATTTTTTATAATGAAAAGGTAATCCAAACATTTAAAGAACTTTACGAAAAAGGTTATGGGGAAAAAGAAATTTTGGAAGAGATAAAAAATCATTTTAACATAAACACAAGAGCTGAAATTAAGGTCATTGAAAATACTCTAGTTAATCAAAAAAGACTCGGAATGAGAGAAGAACCTATCAAAAGTTATCGAGAAATACATAAATTTATGCCAAATTAAGGGTTTAAATCCTTTTATTTAAAAGAAAATACTATAGACCCATAAATGAAAACCTAAATTCTCTCTAATAGAAAGTTTTTAATTCTTCTTGACTTAATATTATTTCTGAAGCTTTTGCATTTGATTCAACATGATTTAGATTGAATGCCTTAGGAATTGTAATAACATTTTCATGATTGATTAACCAAGCTATTGCAATTTGCTGAACTGTAGCATTATGACTTTCAGCAAGATTCTCAAGTTTTTGTTTGATCCCACTATTAAGGTTTGTATATCCTCTATGGTCAAGAGGGGAATAAGCGGTTAAAGTAACTTTAGTTTCTTGGTAATACGGTAATGATTTATGTATATGTTTCTGTTCTGTAATGTTAGCTTTAAGTTGATTTGTAACTAATTCTTCCCTTTTAAGTTCTTCTTGTGCTTCTTTAAATTGCTCAACTGAAAAATTACTTACTCCTATATATCTTGTTTTCCCTTGATTTACCAATTCTTCCATTACTTGCATTTGGTTTTTTATTGAAACAAGTGGATTTGGCCAATGTATTAAATAAAGATCAAAATAATCTATTCCTAATCTCTCTAAACTTTTTTCAGCCGCTTTTCTCATAGTTCTTTCAAATAAATGTATTGGAAATAACTTACTTGTTATAAATAAATCATCACGATTATATTCCTTTATGATATCACCAACCACTTCTTCAGCTTTTCCCATACCATAAAATTCAGCTGTATCAATATGTGTCATTCCAAGTTCAATCCCTCTTCTTAAGGAATCTTTCCATTGGGTATAATATTCATCATCTTTGAAAAATCTAGAAATTCCCCATGTTCCTTGTCCAAGAATTGGGATAAATTCTTTAGTGTGTCCTAATTCTATTTTTCTCATATTATGTGTCAATAGAAATTTCAGAAATTTATACTTTTGAATTTCAAAATATATTTATCTAACATAAAACAGTTTTAGTATTAATTGAAAAGAGAAGAATAATTTATTATTCATTAATTTTCGATAATTTGATTTTTAAAAACTTATTGAATTTTTGAAATTATTTCATCAAATATTTTCTTTTGATTTTCCTTATTAACATGATATAGAACAATATCATCTAAAGATAAAAGCCAATCCTTTAATTTATGCTTCAGATTTAAACCAATACTTGCAATAACTGATAAATTAGACATAAATATACTTTTAAGTATTCGAGCAAATTTCTCTGAATGTAATTCCATCTTCCCAATTTCATCAATAATAATGAAGTCAAATTCATCTTCATTAACTATTTCAAGGAATTGAATAAAGTTTTCAAATTTATTTATAAAAATAGAATAATTTCCTAATCTCTTTTCTGCTTGAAAATTACCTTTTTTCGCCAATATTGTTTCTTCTTCATTTCGAATTCGTTTTATTGCAAAACCTACTCTTTTATTATTTTCTTTTATTTCTGGTGTTATAAAGCCTTGTATTTTAAAATAATTCTCATTAAAGTACTCAATCAATCTCATAATTAATGTAGATTTGCCACATCTAGGAGGTCCCGTTATTAAAATCTTATATGTCATAATTCAGTAGCAAGATGTCCATTTAAAAAGAGTAAATAAATGGGGGTTTATATTTCATTTTAAAATATAATTTTTCCTAAAATAGTTTTATAATTTTTAAAAATTAATTATCAAATTAATACGTATTAATATTATTGGCTAAGTTCTTTAAACTTTAAAAGAAGTTCTTTTTGTTCCTTAGTTAAATCTTTTGGTATTATTATATTAGCTACAACATACTGATCTCCACGGCCTCTTCCGCGTAAATAACTTACACCACGATTTTTAAGACGAAATTCTGTTCCATATTCTGTTCCGGGAGGTATAGTAACTTCTTTCTCAATTATTTCCTGATTTTTATAATCTAAGGAAGGGACTTTTATTTTTCCACCAATAATTGCGGTAACAATGTCAATATCGGCTTTAATATAAAGATCATTCCCTCTCCTAATAAATTTCCCATTATCTTCAATATCTATTTTTAGATATAAATCTCCAGGAATCGCATCTTGTGATGGTATATGACCCCCTCCTTGAATTTTAAGATGAACTCCATCTTCAACACCTGCTGGAATATTTATGCCTTTCATTGTTTTAACTTCGGGAACTACTTTTTTTCCACCACAGACTTTACATTTTTGTTTTATTACTTTTCCTTCTCCTCCACAATATGGACATTCTGTTTCTCTTATCATAGTACCAAATCCTGAGCGAGAAACTTTTCGATAACGTCCACTTCCTTGACATTCAGAACAGGTTTCTACTGCTGTTGGATCTTCTGCTCCCGTTCCCTCACATTCTGAACAAGGGACATATCTTTCTATTGTAACGTCCTTTTTAACACCAAACATAGCTTCTTTAAAACTTAATTCAATTTCTTCTTCTATATCTTGGCCAACTTCTCTTCTTTGGGCTCTGCGTGTACCTCTTCGACTTCCAAAACCAAAGTCTCCAAATCCTCCAAAGCCACCTCCGAATCCTCCAAAAATTGATTTAAATAACTCATCAATTCCCGGAATTCCACCGCTAAATATATCAGAAACATCAACTTCAACTCCTCTAAAACCAAATTGATCATAGTTTCGCCGTTTGTTGGGGTCACTTAAAACTTCATAAGCTTCTTGAATTTCGATGAATTTTTCTTTTGCATTTGGATCTTCCTTATTTACATCAGGATGATATTTTCTTGCTAATTTACGATATGCAAGTTTAATTTTATCTGTTGAAGCATCTTTACTTACCCCTAAGACTTCATAATAGTCTCTTTTATTTCTGGAACTCATTTTCGGTAACTCTGATAATTTATTCTTTAATTCTTTTAGCTCTAAATAAAAGAATGATTATTTTAATTTATTTTTTGGGATATTGTTTATTCTCTCCCTAATTGCTTATTAGTGAAGACTATAAATTAAAACAATTAAAAAATCATCATATGATAATTTACTAAACTAACTTGTAAAACTTTTCATTAAAGAAAAAATTTTCTCTTAACCTTAATAGGAAATTTAATGATTTGAGTAAAGGAATGATTATTATGACACAACTTATGAGTGTTACAAACCAATTTTATTGATAAGACCCTTAATTTTTATATTTTTGGTTTTGGAATTGGTTTATATTAAACTTATTTTAAAAGGATACAATTTCAAGTGAATTAAGTTTGTAAAAATTAATTAAAATAAAGTAGTTAATACTAAGAGAAACCATCAAAATCATTAAATAATTGATTGGATTTCTGGATCTGTTTAATATCTATTTCGTTAGGATAAATTGCCATTACTGAAAGAATTTTTTCTTGGATTATTAAAGATTTTCCGGACTTTACGTTCTATTTTCCCGAATCCAATTCTTGGAGCAAAAAATTTTATTAACTTAAATTTAATTTTACTAACTCTTTTTTCCCATTCTTCAGCAAATCCTCCATTTTCTATATGTTCTATTACTTCTTTTTGAAGTTTAAACATTTTTTTCATTATATCCTCAAATTCAATTCCTTTACTAAGAATTCCATATTGGGTTCTTTTTGGAAAGGATATAAAATATTCAAATAGTCCATAATTTATCATTTTGGAATATAAGTCTTTCATTTGTCCAGAAAGGATTAATTCGATTAATACTGCCTCTATAGGATACCCGGCTTCAATTAAAGTGGTTGTTGTTTTTAAGAGAAATACTCCAAATAAAGGTCCAAATCCTTGTTCAGTGAATAAGTCCATAACTGCTTCTTCCATAAAGGTTACTTCTATGGCGCTTTCTTGTAGTGTTCCTATCCCTTTACACAATCCAAGTAAAATATTAAGTGCATTTCCAGAAACATCCTGATGAACTCCAACAAAGGAATAGAATCCTTTTTTAATTAAAAATCGTTCTCTTACTCCAATTCCAATCATTCTAGGTGCAATAAGTAGAATATCTATATTATTAGGGATTTTAACTAAATCAAAAGCAATATTATATCCACTGGCAAATATAAGGATCTGATAATCCTTCAAATAAGGAAGAATCTCAGATTTATATACATCACCCATTATCTCATCAGGGATAAGTAAGAATAAGCAATCAGCTTTTTTTACGGCATCTGAAATTGAAAAAGTCTTAAAACCATCTTTTTCAGCTCGAGTTCTATATTCATCATTCCGGTTTCCCACAATTACTTCTAGGCCAGAATCTCTCATATTTAGAGCTTGTGATCTTCCTTGATTTCCACTACTTTACTAAACTCGGTATTACATGCAAAATGTTTGAGATAGTCTAATTTTAAAATGGAGTCTTTATTCTCCCAGTCTTTAGAAAAATTGCCATTCTCAATTTCATTTAAGATTTTTTATTGAACTAAACCAATAGATTTATTGAATTTACGAAATTTAATGCTTCGACTTAGTGAACCATATTGTGAAGTTTGAGAGTGAAACCCCATCTGTTTTATTAAACCAACTTCAATCATTTTTTCAACTGTAAAGATAAGCTCTTCGGATAAGATTAATTCTATAAAAATAGCTTCCGGAGGGTATCCGGATTGAAGCATATTGATAATAGATTTTATTAAGATTTGATTTAACGCTGGATAAAATGCTTGTTCTGTAAATAGATTTAAAATAGATTGCTGTTTGAATGATAATTCTATCGAAGGCAATGTAAGTCCACCAATAGCCTTCGTTAATGCTAGTAAATTTTTCTTTGCTTTCTTGGAATAATCTTGATAAACACCTATAAATGAATAAAATCCTTTTTTGTTTAAATACTGTTCTCTTAAACTCTTTTCGGATACTCTTGGAGATATTAACAGAATATCTAAATTAGGGTTTGGCTTAATAACTCCAAATGTGACATAATATCCATCTGAGAAAATAAGAGTTTTATTTTCATTTAGATTAGGTTTTACTTCTTTATTAAATATTTTTTTAATTTCATTTTCAGAACCACTTAAAAATATAAAATCTGCATCTAAAGTAGCTTTTGCAATCGGAACGGTTTTAAAACCATCATTTTGAGCTTGTTGCTTATAATTTTCATTGAGAGTGCCTATTATTACGTTAAATCCCGAATCTCTAATATTTAAGGCTTGAGATTTCGCCTTATTTCCATAATCAACAAAAGCTATAACTTTTTCATTTAAATAAGATAAATTGCCATCCTCTTTAAAGTAGATTTTTGTTTTCATATATTTTATGAATTCTGAGTTATTTATTTAATTATAAAATTTAACAATATTTCATATAAATTTTGAGGAAAATTTGCGATTTTTTTCAGAATTACTTCTCGAACAACATCAAATTGAGATATTTTAAGATGAATCCAACTATTCACTCTCTCTCCAAGAAAGAAGGTCAGTTAGTTTAGAAACTCCAAGAATTTTAATATAAGCTTCCTCTAAATTATTCACATTATTAGAGGCAATTATTTCTTCAATGGTTCCTTCTACTTCTAATTTTCCCTTATTAATAATTCCAATACGATCACAAAGTTCTTCAGCTACGTCTAAAAGATGTGTACATAAAAATATAGTTTTTTTAGCTTCCTTTACAAGCATAATTATAAGATCTTTAACCATTCTAGATACAGCGGGATCTAAATTTGAAGTGGGTTCATCAAGGAAAATTAATTCTGGATCTTGGATTAAAGCAGCACATAAACATATTTTTTGTTTCATTCCCATAGAATATTCTTCAATAAGATCATCTTTTCTTTCTGATAACTCGAAAATATTTAATAGATCCTTAATTCGTGTTTGAACTGTTTTTTTAGGAAGGTAATACAAACTTCCAACATATTCCAAATATTCTTTTGCTGTTAGTTTTTGATATAGTGCGGGGGATTCGGGTAAATATCCCGTATTTT
>JARRLT010000056.1:0-7353 GCA_037386725.1 Promethearchaeota archaeon | reverse complement strand
CGACTTCGGCTCGGTCACCTGCCAAGGACTGGGTTACGCTGGCGGCGACCTGCTGTGTGACGATGAATGCAACATCGACGATAGCCAGTGCATCGGCTTCTTCGATTTTGTAATCTTTTTCCGGATGATAGTGTCCCAGTTGACCAGCTAAATGTATAACTTTAGATATATCATCTAATTCAACAAATTTTGCATCACCAGAAGGTGATTTATGAATCTGATTTATATGTTTTGAAACAAATTTTTGCTTTTCATCAATAGTGATAAGATCAATAAAATTCTTTCCAGATAATATGTCTGCAATATTATTTTCATCAAATACATTTCTTGATTTGCCAGGTAAACCTAAACCAACTCCAGTCACGCCAATTCGAGAGATATTAAATCCAAATTTCTTGTATTCATTTAATTGGTTAACTATTGGTTTAACGTTGTTAATATACTGCTGATAGCCCGAAAATATCAGGTCATTAACAAACTCTTTTTGATTTTGAATGAATTCCGAAAAATATGGTAAATTTGGTATAGAATCTTTATCAATAATATTATGAGAGGAAGATAAAGAAGTTAATAGTTCACTTCCAATATCTGATACTTTTGATATTTTGCTTTTTCTATAAGCTTGCTTAATTAAAGGTTTTTGTTTCTTAGATTCTTCCCTTAGAGAGAATTTTACTTCGGATCGTCTTTTATTTATATGTTCATTATAAGTAAATTGTTCAACAATTTCCTTCAAATGTTTTATTTCGTCTTTTTTCGGAGATAACGTATAATTGATAGAAACCTCTTTCTTGTTTTTAAGAATATCTTTAGCAAA
Organism: Promethearchaeota archaeon; assembly: GCA_037386725.1. GTDB lineage: Archaea > Asgardarchaeota > Lokiarchaeia > Sigyniarchaeales > SOKP01 > JARRLT01. The sequence continues at coordinate 6,536 of JARRLT010000056.1, read as the reverse complement.
GTAAAATAATGCCTTTTTAGGACCAATCTCAATGAATTTACGAGCCCTATCCGTGTAAAGTGCTTTTATCTCATCAACCCAACGTACAGGAGAGGTAATTTGTTGAATTAGTAGGTTTTTAATTTGTTTTGGATCTGATGGATAAATCTTCCCGCTCACATTTGAATAAACTGGAATTGTTGGAGAGGAAAAATTAATTGAATCTAAATATTTTTCCATCTCAATTTCAGCATGTTTAACATATTTTGAATGGAAACCTTGAGAAACATTTAATTCTTTAGCAGTGATGTTTTCAGAATTAAAAATCTTTACAGCATTTTTAATTGATTGTTTTTCCCCCGAGATGACTGTCTGAGACATTGAATTTAGGTTAGAAATATTAACATTTTCAATAGAATATTGATCTAATATTCTGCTTACTTCATTTTGAGAAGAAAAGATCGCCGCCATTGAAGATTCCACATCAGATGATGCATTTGCCATCGCTTTTCCTCGTAAAATAACTGCCTTTAATCCATCCTCGAAATTTAGTACTCCAGCATTAACCAATGCAGCATATTCACCTAAACTATGACCAGCTAAATAATTTGGAACAATACCCTGCTTTTTTAAATATTCACTAATAGAAATCTCAACTGTATAAATTGCTGGTTGCGTAAATTGAGTTTGAGTTAAACGATTCTGATTTTCTTTTTGGGTTAAAGATTCTGAACCAAATATAACTTCAATTAGATCAAACTTTCCAAACTCTTTACAAATTAAGTTTGCTTGATCAAATACTTTTTTAATTTCAGGAATTGAGTGATAAAGTTGTTTCGCCATCCCTAAATATTGACTGCCTTGACCACTAAAAAGAAAACAAAGATTACTTTTTTCTTTTAAACTTTCTGAGGCAAGTGTTAACTCTTGAGGAGATTGTGAAATCTTAGGTTGATATTCTTCAAGAATGGCATGGTAATTGGTTCCTCCAAATCCAAAAGCAGATATTCCTGCTCGTCTTAATTCATCCAAATTAGATTCCCAAGCCTTGGTTTCAGTATTAACATAAAAAGCTGATTTACTCCAATCAACTTTTGGATTAGGATTTTTAAAATTAATCGAAGGAGGTAAAACTTTATTATATAATGCTAAAGAAGTTTTAATTATAGAAGCAATTGCCGCTGCACTTTTTAAATGACCTATTTGGCTTTTTACAGATCCGAGAGCTATTCTTCTATCTACTTTTGTATTTTGTGAAATTTCTTCCAATAACTTTAATTCAGCAGCGTCTCCAATAACTGTAGAAGTTCCATGACATTCTACATACTGTAATTGGTCAAAATTTAACTTCGAAGCAGTTAATGCTCTTTCAATGGCTAGCTTTTGTCGACTTGGGTTTGGTGCGGTTATTCCTTTTCCACGACCATCTGAAGAACTACCTATTCCTCTAATAATTGCATAAATTTTATCATTTGCTTCAATTGCATCCTTAACACGTTTTAAAACTACAAATCCAACTCCTTCCCCCATAACAAAACCATTTGCTCGAGCATCAAAAGGATAGGAACCATCCTCTGAGAGAGCACCTATTTTACAGAATTTAATGTATGTTGATGGGTCCATAGACCTATCTGCCCCTCCAGCGAGTACTACATCATAATCTCCCATAAGTAAACCATTAATAGCTGTATTGATAGCTGCTAGGCTAGAAGCACACGCAGCATCTGTTGTCATTGATTTTCCAGTTAAATTGAATGCATTACTAACCCTTCCTGATATGATATTTGATAATTCCCCAGGCATTGTATCTTCGGTGATTTCTGGTATATTGGTAAGAAGCTTTTCTTTAAGATATTGAAGGATCTTTTCATTTTGCTCTACTTCTTGATGATTTTTATGGTTGTTTGAAAGATAATAAGCTATTTCATTGAATATCACATGCTTATTTGTAGATCGTTGTATCTCCCCTCCTAATGAATTCCCAATTATAACAGCAATAGGAAGCGGATTTTTACCATTCACAGGATAATTTGCATCCAAAAGAGCTTCTTCAGCAGCAACTAAAGCCCATTTTTGAACATCATCCATATGGTCAGCAATTTGAGGAGGAATTCGATATTTAATTGATTTAAACTTAAAATTCTTAACAAAAGCTCCGATTTTCGTATAGCTTTTTGCAGGAGCTTTCTTATCTGGGTCATAATAGATATCTATATCCCATCGTTCTTTCGGAATTTCTGACACTGAATATTTTTTATTTAGAATGTTATTCCAATATTCTTTTATATTATTTGCATCAGGAAAAATACATCCTAATCCTACAATTGCAATGCGATCATCATTTTCGATTAATTCTTGATTAGCTTGAGAAGAGCTCTCAATTTGATCTTTAAGAAGGATTTCTTTATTTTTCAATTCGTTATCAAGGAAAATTTTGGATAAAGTTTCATTTAGCGTATTCTTGTTTAAAAATTCTTCTCCCTTCTTTATAATATCATAATGTAATTTTGGAATTGAAACTAAAGAAGAACGTAAGCAAAGAGCATCTCCCGCCATAAAAGCACCTGAGGAGAGTTGCTTCTTTTTGGAAGTTGAAATAAATTGAGTAGTACCAGTTCCCTCAACATGATTATTATTCCAAATCTCAGCTTTTGTAGCAATGCGTAATGCTCCTAAATTATTATTCTCATATAATTCTTTTCGTTTCGCTATTTTAACTCCATTTGCGACCCATTCATTTTCTTTTCTAATAATTGTATTTGAAAACTCTGTGGGAATTACTCTAGCACGAGTATTTACTGTAGTCCCTATAACACAAGTTTTACAATTATTTAATAGTTGATTTTGATATTCAACAGACAATGCCTTTTCTGAAACGATTTCAGGAGTAAATAAATATGCCGTCCCCATTTGGATGCCCGGGTTGATTAGTGATAAATGGTTTCCAAGCATTGCAGCAAGCATTGCAGAACTAGTGTGATTTAATAGCCCTCCCGCAAAAACAATATTTATCTTTTCTGAAAGTTGATTTCTAATCTGATCTAAATATTGTAAAACATTTTCCCATAATATAAAGGAAGTTAAGGTTCCAATATGTCCTCCACATTCCTTTCCTTCGAGAATTAAATAATCAAGGTTACGCTTTAATGCTAACTTAAAGATAGATAAGGAAGGTGCATGAAATAGTACAATCTGCCCTTGATTTTTAACTTGGGTGCCAAGATCTGGAGAACCCGCAGCAATTAATGTAATTTTTGGACCATATTTTTTAATAGCATCTAAATGTTGAGTTCTTCGTTCTTTAGCAACCTCTAAACCTATGATTCCAGCCGCAAATGAATATTCCGCTATTGGATCAACAGTTGCTTCCTTCAATAAAGCTGAAGCTTCATAACCCATTAATCCACCCAAAGCAAATGTGGGTAATGCTCCACTTTCTGCTACTTTTCTTGCAAATTCTATTGTATCTGAAACATTAGCCATAGGACCTTGTATAATCGGATACTTTATCTTTAATAATTGAGTGAATTCAGAATTTGGTTTGAATGGCCAATTATCTTTAACTGATTTGATTTGAGTTTTTAAAAGATCATTTATTCCTTTGAAAAAATTTGAAATATTTTTATACTTTTCAGCAATTCTTGAAGCAAAACAAATTGCATGATCTGTAGGAAGAAAAGAATGTTTTGGATTAGAATGATTAAATGATGAATTAGTTTGATAAATTAATTTGAGTTGCTCTTTAAACTTTTTCTTAATTTTAACCGAATTCTTTTCGTCAATTTGATTTAATTGGTTTAATAAGGATTTTTCCAACTTTTTTGTTTCTCTAATTGCTTTATTAGCCAATTTCCCAATTAATCGATAATTATAATCCTCACTTTCTCCAAATAAATAGAAATCATTTTCTGCTATAGTTGTAAGATAATTTTTAAAACTTGGATTAATAGGACTTTCTTCTAACAAATAAAGTTGGCTTTCAAACACTACTCCACAAGCACCACCGATAAATGCAGAAGAAATGTTAAAAATTCCGAAACCACCTTGGATAATAAATGTATACCCCGCTTTATGGAATTCTTGAATTAAAATGAAATTGCTTTTGGAACTTACTAATCCACCTGCCTCATTGCCTTTTACAAGAAAAAAGTCAAATATTTGGCAAGTTCTTTGAGCTTCTTCCAAAAAGTTAACTTCTCCTACAACAAATTTGGCATGTTGTTTTAATGATTTTAATTCCTCTATTTGTGGATTAAAAGCACAAATCAAAATTGGAATTTGTATATTATGAGGAATTTCAGATATAATTTCAATATCCTCGATCCTTACTCCCCACATTTGATTCTTTGCGAGTTTTTGATCTATTTGCATTACAAGATCCTTAGTTTCTATTTTAGAAAATGAAGATGTATCGATTAACCCAATACCACCATTTTCACTAATTTTAACGGCAAATGAAATATCCAAAATACCTCTTGGAGAGTAAGCCCAAAAAGGATACTTCGTTTTAAATATTTTAAAAAATTGTTTCTTTGAAAGCATAATTCTCACCTTTCTTTTAGTTATTTTAAGAATTAGTTTAGTTAAACCGGGAAGACCCCATTTTTTCTTTTAGGAATCTCTTCACGTTTATTCATCAAATAAAATAATGCTTGGATTAATTCATCCCTTGTTTCATGTGGGAAGATAATCTTATTAATATGACCATAACTAGCTGCAACATAAGGATTTGTATATTTTTCCTTATATTCTTTCGCAAATTCCTCTAAAAGTAATTTGGGATCTTCAGATTCTTTTAATTCTTTTCGATAAATAATTTTACACGCTCCCTTCGCTCCCATAACAGCGATTTGTGAAGAATTCCATGCGAAAATCAAATCAGCACCTAAATGTTTAGAACTCATTACTATATATGCACCTCCATATGCCTTTCGAGTAATCACGGTCAACTTAGGGACAGTCGCTTCGGAATAGGCGTAAATTAATTTTGCACCATGACGAATAATTCCAGCAGCTTCTTGTTTTAATCCAGGCATAAATCCAGGAACATCTACGAATGAAATTATTGGTATATTAAATGCATTACAAAATCTAATAAAACGAGAGGCTTTATCAGAAGCATCATAATCAATTGCCCCACCTAATACTTTAGGTTGATTCGCAATTATACCTACAGATTGTTGCTGTAGATGAGCAAAGCCAATCACCATATTCTGAGCCCAAGAGGGAAAAATCTCAAAAAAAGAGTCTTTATCTACTATATGAGAGATTACATCTTTCATATCATATGGTTCAGTTTCTTCTTCAGGAATTATTAAGTCTAATGAAGAAATATCGTCTGAAATTCTAAAATCAGTATTAATAGGTGGTGAATCCATATTATTTGAAGGAATATATGATAACAATTTTCTAACATAATCAAGAGCTTCTTCTTCTGAATTGCTTGCCAGTGCTGCGATCCCAGATTTTGATGAGTGCATTTTTGCACCTCCCAAATCATCGAAGCTTACTTTTTGAGAGGTTGCAGCCTCCACCACTGAAGGCCCCGTTACGAATAAATATGCCTTTTGACCACCCATTATTATAAAATCCGTGAGAGCTGGACTATATGCTGCGCCTCCTGCGCACGGACCAAGAATTACAGAAATTTGTGGAATCACACCAGAAGCCTTTACGTTTCGATGAAAAATATCACCATAACCAGCAAGAGCATTAATTCCTTCCTGAATTCGAGCACCTCCCGAATCTATAAGTCCAATAATTGGTGATCCCGTACTGTAGGCTAAATCCATTACCTTACAAATTTTTTGAGCATGGGCATAACCTAAACTCCCTCCCATAACTGTAAAATCTTGACTATAAAGATATACTTTACGTTCATTAATTAATCCATATCCAGTTACGACACCATCTCCTAAAGGTTTTTGAGAAGATTTGGTAACATTCGGATTTTGATGAGTAATAAAATTATTGATTTCAACAAAAGAACCCTGATCTACCAATAAATCAATCCTTTCACGAGCAGTATATTTTCCTTTCTGATGTTGAGCCTCAATTCGATCCTTTCCTCCTCCATTTTGAGCACTTTCTCGCATTTCCATCAACTTTGAATCTGATGGATTACGATCGAGCGTATGATCTTGATCTGATGATTTTGAAAACATAATTAACAACACTTTGATTTGCTTTTCATTTATTCATTTATTTATTCTTTCAATAAATGATTTGAATAAATAAGAAATTATTTTATCATTTTTTTAATCTGAAAAATAAATATACAATTTAAAGGTTTTACACCAACTGACACTCTGAATTTTCTGTTTAAATACAAATTTTTTAGCTGCTTCTTCGGAAATCTTATCATAATATTCATCGATTCCACGAAGTGCTTTAGCATTCTCGACACGTCCGTTTTTATCAATAATCACCCGTACATATACCTGGCCATGCATAATGTTCCGTCGCGAACCACTAACCACTGGTGCAACTTGTTTTACAATTTCCTTTTTTTCATCAAGAAAACCGTCAAAGAAAATCTGTTCATAATTAATTTCAGG
>JARRLT010000055.1:0-14227 GCA_037386725.1 Promethearchaeota archaeon | reverse complement strand
AATATTGGTAATTACAGTAGTATTTTATCTTTGGTATTCAGGATACACGTTGCAAAGGAAAGGTTTGATATTAAGAACTAATTTTACTCCAAAAGAAGTAATTAAAATTCTAAAAGATTATCAAGAATATTTGGAAAGTAAAGGCCAAATAAATGTTCAAGATTTAGATTCTAAAGATTTCCAAGAGTTTTTAGATGAGAAAAAGATAACTATTAGTGGTGTAGAGGATATCGAATTAGAAGAAGAATTTAAAAGAAAAAAACCTGAGGTGCCCCAAAAGCCTAAAGATAGTGGTGAAATCGAAGAAAAAGAAGAAGAGATAATAGAAAAGCCTAAAGAAGAATCCCTAAAAAAAGAAGAGGTAACAGAAAAGCCTAAAGAAGAATCCCTAAAAAAAGAAGAGGTAACAGAAAAACCTAAAGAAGAATCCCTAAAAAAAGAAGAAAGAAAAAATCCATATCATAAATAAGGTTAATTACCAATAAAATTAACTTTTAGAATCTTTTTTTATTTAAAACTATTTTTATTTTAATACCAATAATCAAAAAAGATTAGTTTAAAAATCAAAGAAATATTGTTACTTATAATTGTTATCTTAACGGATCCAAATTTACACCTCTCTGTCTCTATCAATGAAAAATTCTGCAGATGAGAATCTTATTAAGTCTTCTGAATTTTCTCCAGAAGAAGATAAGTTTGAAAGATATCGAAATCGAGGGTCAACTTGGTGGATTACTGCTCATATATTCCACGGTACAAATAAAATATTTATTCTAGTTGTTTTATTTGGTACTATATTCGCTTCTAATTTATCTTCTATTAGTATGGTTATTATCGGTAATGTGATATCTAAATTCATCTTAAGTAATTTAAACGGGATCATAATTGATATCATAATTATATTCTTATTAAATGTTGGGGCACCTCTAGTAAGACTTACTAACTTTATGTTAAGAGAAGTCCTTGCGCAAAGAATGGAGCGAGATTCGAGAAAAGAATTTTTTACAAATCTGCTTGGGAAAAGTCAATCATTTCATGATCGACAGAAAGTCGGAGATCTTATGGCCAGAGCTGTAGATGATGTGAGAAATCTGAATTATTTAGTGAGTCCTGCGATTTCATTAATTTTTGAATCCTTTACTCAATTAGTAGTTCCAGTAGTATATATTTTTCTCTTTTATCCTCCTCAATTAGCAATTACACCAATAATTTTTTCTATAATATTCTTATTTAGTTTAAGATCATATTATCATAAAATTGGACCAATCACTCGAGATTTAAGAGATCAATATGGGGAGATGAATGCAATTTTGAACGAAGATTTATCTGGAATTCAATCTGTGAAAGGAATGGCTCAAGAAAAAACTGAAGGTCTAAAATATTATTTTGCCGCAAAGAAATATCGAGATCATTATGTTCTTCAAGGAAAAGTGAGAGCAAAATATTTACCAATTCTATTCCTTGCTTTTGCAATCACAATTGCATTGACTCATTCAATTATCTTATTTTTAAATGGAGTTATTGGTATAGGAGACATTATTGGATATATTGGTTTAATCAGTTTACTTAGATTTCCAACTAATATATCTATATTTGTATTCGCTACTATTAGATTAGCTGTTTCGGGAGCAGAAAGATTAATTGAACTGATGGTTGAAGAAACTGAAATTGACGAAAACGAAACGGGCATATCTCATGAGATTAAAGGAAAAGTTGAATTTAAAAATGTAACATTCAAATATCCGGGAAGTGAAACACCTGTACTTAAAAACATATCTTTTAAGGTTAATCCTGGGAAAACAGTTGCAATAGTGGGAACGACTGGTAGCGGTAAGACAACAATGACTAAGATCATTTCTCGCTTATATGATCTAAATCAAGGCATGATATTGATTGATAATATTAATGTCAAAGATTTTGCTCTTAAGTCTTTAAGAAGTCAAATCTCATATATTGAACAAGATTTATTCCTTTTTTCAGATACAATTTTAGAAAATATTTCTTTCAGTCAAGATAGCTCAATGACTGAAATTAAGCGTGCGGCTAAACAAGCTCAAGCTCATCAATTTATTAAGAATCTCCCAAAGGGGTATAAAACAGATATTGGTGAAAGGGGCGTTACTTTAAGTGGTGGAGAAAAACAAAGGATTGCGATTGCCCGAGCATTTATTTCAAATCCACAAATTCTAATCCTAGATGATTCTACATCTGCTATAGATAGTGAAACAGAAGATCAAATTCAAAAAGCTATTAAAAATATTTTAAAAAATCGTACTACTTTTCTTATAACTCATCGATTAAGTCAAATCCGGTGGGCTGACTTAATTTTAGTCTTAAAGAGGGGAGAAGTGATTGCAAAAGGTACCCATGAAAGTTTAATAAGAACTTCTGAAGAATATAGAAAGATATTTTTGAAAAAATTTGACGTTAAAGTAGAAGAACTTCTTAAGAGGGTGTGAAGAATAAATGGCTTATGTTGGATTGGAAGCAGAAGAATATGATCGAAAATACAAAGATTGGGAATTATTAAAACGAGTAACTCATTATTTTGGGCCATATAAACATTCACTTTTATTAGTAGTAATCTTTTTAACATTATATTCTCTTAGCGATTCATTTGTCCCTATTTTAACACGTATAGCAATAAATAACATAGAAACCAATCGAAATCTCCTTTATTTATTAATTGTATTATCTCTTATTTTTGTTATAAATTTATTTAACTGGATATTTAATTACTTTCAGCAGATTCATTCGGCTAAAATGATAGGTGGTGTAGTTTTAGACTTGAGACGTGATGCAACAAATAGGGTAATGAATCAAGATTTATCGTTTTTGATAATAATCCAACTGGTAAAATTGTAAGTCGAATAAATTCTGATGGTGAAGATTTTGCAACAACCGCAGATTTAACAATGGAACTTATTTCATCAATAATTATAATCGTTTTCTTGATAACTTATATGTTTTTTATTAATACTACTTTATCTTCAATTTTTATTTTTTCGATTCCAATATTTTTCATAATTGCTTTATTCTTTCGTAAAATTGCTCGTCAAAAGACATTAAAAGGACAAAGAGCTCGAGCAAATGTGAATTCATTCATAAAAGAAAGCATTTCTGGGATCCAAATTATTAAAACGTTCAGAAAAGAATATATATTATATGATAGATTTAATAATATAAATCAAATCTCTTACAAAGTAAACTTAAGAAGAGCTTGGGTTTTAAATACTATTTTTCCAACTTTAGGTGCTATTCAAGGAGTAATAATTACTTTAATAATTTATTTTGGGGGAAACGGGATACTAATTGGAACAATTAAAGGGGGAGATCTATTTCTTTTTATCCAAAGTTTATGGTTACTTTCTTATCCATTATTCGTAATTTCTTCTTTTTGGCCGGCATTTCAAGCAGGATTAGCTGCTGCTGAAAGAAGTTTTGCTTTAATAGACGCTGAACCGAAAGTAATTCAAAAGAGTAATATTGGTGTTTCAAAATTAAAAGGTAAAATAGAAATTAAAAATATATCTTTTGAGTATGAAAAAGAGAAAGAAGTTTTTAAGAATTTTTCATTATCGATTAAGCCAGGAGAAACAGTTGCTCTGGTTGGTCATACTGGCGCTGGAAAATCGAGTATTGCTAATTTAATTGCACGATTTTATGAATTTCAGGAGGGAAAAATATTAATTGATGACATCGATATAAGAGATTTTGATCTCCAAGAATATCGAAAAAATTTAGGAATAATTCCCCAAACTCCATTCTTATGGGCTGATACTATTGAGAATAATATAAAATACTGCTGTACTACAGCTACCAGGGAAGATGTGATAGATGTTTTAAATAAAGCGGGAGGATTTGATTGGATCGAAGATTTACCTGAAGGGCTTGATACTAACATACGAGAAAGAGGAAGCTTACTTTCTATGGGGCAACGACAATTAGTAATGTTCGCACGAGTTCTTCTAGAAAGTCCCTCTATTTTAATTTTAGATGAGGCAACTGCTTCTGTAGATCCATTTACTGAAACTAGAATCCAAGAAGCAATAGAAAGGATAATGCAAAATAGAACATCGATAATCATTGCCCATAGATTATGGACAGTACGACATGTAGACCGAATTATTGTATTTGACCATGGGAAAATAGTTGAGGAAGGAAATCATAATTTTTTGATGGAAATGGGCGGAAAATATGCAGAGCTTTATAAAACTTATTTTCGTCACCAATCTATTGATTATATAGATGAAATAGGTAAAGTTGAGGCTTGATTTAGAATAATATGATTGAATTACTTATAAATAAAAATAGAATAAAAATGTTTATTAATAAGAAATATACTTTTCATTTAAGTCGATTCTTTCATCCAATTCATAAAATCTTTAATAAAATTATCAGACTTCTCCATTTCCTCTTCATAAATTGGACCCTGTTGAGTTTTTACTCGTGTGGTTAATAATTCGGGATATACTTTTTCAATCATTGAAGATTTTTCTAATTTTCTCAAATATCTTCTTCCAAAACCTTGCATCTTATCTGTAGGTAATCCATGTGTCAGAAATGCTCCTGCATACTTAATTTTATGATTGTCATTCTTCAATGTTTTATCTAATTTTTTTAACCATTTTTTTGATTTTGGAGCTCCTCTAAACATTCGGATTGCTCCACCTAAAATCAACGCATCTGGATGTTCATTTGCAATCAATTCGGGTGCAATTTCCTTCACATCACCAATTTCGACCTCATGATCACTTGGAAATTGATTTTTTAAGGACTCGGCTAACTTTTTCCCATTCCCAAACCTAGTATCATACATAATTTTTACTTTCATATCTGATATTTATGGTAAGGGGATATAAAAAGCTATCTTGGACCAATATTATTAGTTGAAAATAAGAATGGTTGTTAAAAATCTTAAAACGAATAATTTTCACAAATCAGAAGTTAAATCAATCTCGAATAAAAAAAGTAAAATTAAAATAATTAATAAACTAAATTTTTATCTCAAATTATAGGCGATTAATATATCGATTTCTCTCCCATTCATTCACAATAACCCTATATGCATCATATTCTTCAAGTTTTGCATAGTAGTAGTTTTTGAAAGCTTCTTCGCCAAATAAGTCCCTCATTAGTTCTGAATTCTTAAATTCTTTTAAGGCTTCACGAAGACTACCTGGTAAGGCATTAATTCCCGATTTTTCTAAATCTTTTGTGGAAAAATGATAAACATTTTTGTCCGTAGGTTTATAGATGTTTATATCTTCAGAAAGAATACCATCTAATCCAGTAGCCATCAGAACAGCAAATTGAAGATAGGGATTTCCCGCGGGATCAGGACATCTAATTTCACAACGAGCTGAAGATGGTTTTTTATGAAAATCTGGAACCCTGATTAAAGGAGATCTATTTCTAAAACCCCACGCAATATACACTGGAGCTTCATACCCTGGTACTAATCGTTTGTATGAATTTGGCCAACTTGAAAGAACTGCAGCCATAGCTTTTGCATGTTTTAATTGCCCTGAGATCCATTTTTTCATATGATTAGATATGGAATTTTCATTTGATTCATCGTAAAATATATTAGCTCCATTTTTCCATAGACTCTGATGAATATGCATACCAGAGCCATTAATTCCTTCAAAGGGTTTAGGCATAAAAGTTGCTGTCATCTGATTTTGAGCAGCAACAGTCTTTATTATTGTTTTGATGGTGATTGTATTATCAGCTGTATCTACTGCCTTATCATAGCGAAAATCAACTTCATGTTGACCATATGCGACTTCATGATGTAATGCTTCTATTTCAATCCCCATTTTATCACAGTACTCAGCTATTGTATACCTCATCATCTCATTTATATCATAGGGATCATAATCAAAATACCCACGTATATCCGAAGGTTTAAATGTTTTTTGCTTTGCTTCGTGATTAAGCATGAAAAACTCCATTTCAGGGGCACAATAATAGGTATAACCCTCATTCTCAGCTTTTTTAACCACTTTTTGTAAGATATAACGGGGATCTCCTTCATATCGATTTCCATCTGGTTTATAAATGTCGCATATTACTCGAGCAACTTTATTTTCTTTTCTCCATGGTAAAATTTGGAATGTAGAAGGATCAGGGACTGCAACCTTATCACTCTCTTCAATAGCACCATATCCAGTAATGGAACTTCCATCAAAATTTTCTCCTATTTCGAAGAAATCTTCTATACGTTTACTGTTAATTTCAAAAGATTTAATTATTCCGTGAATATCAGTAAATTGAAGATAAATGAATTTGATATCACGTTCTTTTACGGTTTCTATTACCTGTTCGCATAATTCCTTTCTTTTTGGATTGCTTTTTTCAATCATTTCAATTCTTTTTTAATTATAAATTTAAATTTATGATTATATTTTGTGATCACTTTCTTATAAATTTTTACTATACTTGCCTTAATAAAACCTTGATAATCTGAACATTCTTTCATAAATTGTAGGTAAAAATAAAAATTCGATATTAAATATTTTATTTTAGTCGGCACTATAAACAAACTAAAAAGATGAATTTCAAAAAGTGAAAAGCACCCAATTCAATTTTCGACTAATAAATAAATCATATTTATTAGTAAGTAAGCTGAATATGAAATAATAATAAACACTTTCAATCCTAATGTAATAAAGTTAAGCAATATGTTTCTTGAAAGATTAAAAGTAACTCCAAAGAATGCAGTACTTATAATTATTGTGATAATGGGTTTTCTAATCTTCATTTTAATTAATCAATTAGTTTTTACTCCATTAGGCAACATGGTATCCACTTATGGAATACTCAATTTTGAATTTGCTTTTTCAAAAGAGCAAGTTTTAAATATTTTTTCTGCTTGGGGTACTCAAGGAATAGCTCTTGAGGTATTAGGGGTTTATTGGGATTTTCTCTATATAATTGGCTATCTGTCACTCATTTTTGGTAGTATTTTACTTGTATTAAGGCAATCAGATGTAAAATTACAAAAGATTGGATATTGGGGTCTTTTAACTCCAGTATTAGCTGGAATTTTTGACATTATTGAAAATGTCAATTTGTTATTAATGTTGAATTTAACCCCTACCTTTCCAGCATTTATTCCTTTAATTACATCAATTTCAGCGTTACTTAAATTTGGATTTTTAATCATCGCAATAGCATTTTTTTGTATTATTTTAGTTATTTTTATTATCCAGAAGATAAAGAAAAAAAGATCTTTTAAAAAGAAAATTAATTGATTCTTAAAAATTAATAAAAAACTTGAAAATTATCATTGGTATATATTTAAAAATTTTGTTTTCATTTGATTTATTTATATTCAAATTTTTTATACCTTTTTGTATAAAATTCTAATTATCTAATTTTAGTAAAAAATGCAAGATACAGACACTTCGAGTAAGGATTTTGAAATAAAATCATCCAAATCCTATAAGGCAAATATCTATAAATACTATATTTTCAGCTTTATTATGGGAATACATACTGTCAGGGGTGTCTATTTTGCATATATGACTGACTGGGGAAGACTTACTTTTTTTGAAATAATGGCCTTACAAAGTTATTTCATGTTTGTGATTTTTCTTTTTGAAATTCCTTCAGGTGCAATTGCAGATTATGTGGGCAGAAAAATTACTTTAATTCTTTCATCTATATGTGTTATCAATGCCGCGTTCATATACAGCATAGTTCCCAATATCCTACTATTTGTATTAGCTGAAACTTTATGGGCTTTAAGTCTTGCTTTATCTTCAGGTACTAATGAAGCATTTCTTTATAGTTCACTTAAAAGTTATGGAGAAACAAAAAAACTCTCAAAAATTCAAGGGAATAATCAAATGTTAAATTTAATTGCATTGACTCTTTCGGCACCTTTAGGTTCTATTATCGCTGAATACATTTCCTTACAATTTACTATGACTTGTTTAGGATTAATTTATATAGGTACTTTCATAGTTGCATTAACCTTTAAAGAACCTCCTTTCAGAAAGAAAGAAAGCGAAAGAAAGAATTACCTTATTATTATAAAACAAGGCTTTTTAGAATTGAAAAATAACAAGATCCTATCAATCTTATGTTTCGATAGATTATTTATCAATGTATTAATTTTTCTATTATTTTGGACTTATCAACCATACCTACAATCACTTGGTGTTCCGCTAGTTTTATGGGGGTTTATTACTGCTGGTATGAATATCACAAATGCTTTATTTTCTTTCATAATTCCAAGAATTTTAAATAAAGTAAAAAGTAAAATCAAATTTTTGATCATTATCGATATAATAAACGGAATAACTTTTTTCCTAATGGGTTTTATATATAATCCCATTATCGGTATCATACTGATTTTACTTATAGTTGCATTTGGATATCCAAGATTTTTAATTTATATAAATGGCATTAATAGACAAATAAAAGCAGATGAAAGAGCTACTGTATTGAGCACTATAAATATGTTCAATAGTTTTTTTATGGCTATCGTAAATCTTATTATAGGTATAATAGGAACGATTAATATTTCTTATGTATTTACAATATTGAATATTAATTTAATAATTCAAAAATCATTTTAATAGAAGAGAAAAATTACCTAATGAAAATTTTAGTATAATTCCAAAAGAAATTCTAAAAAGAAGCATGTAACACAGAATTATTCCTTTTCTTTTCTTATTCTATTCCTTAAAGTAAATTTAATCTTCTATTTCAAACTTACAAAAAAGTTTTAAATTGGCATAAAATAAAAAACATATATAAAAAATATTTTAAATTGGTGAAATTTAGATCGAATTATTTGATATAATCTTTATTGTCTCGAGTTTTATCTTTTTCATTTCTATGATTAATGCATTAATATTGATGACTAAGGAAAAATGGAAAGCAGTTAAGGTTGTTGGTTTGATTCTTGCTCTCTTGATAATACCAATTATTTTAGTTTTGGTTAATTATATTTTAATAGGCAGAGACTTGGAATTTATAATCTATTTAATATTAATCCTTAGTTATTTATTCGCAGAATTTTTGCTTGATATGGTTTTCAAATTTGATTTTCGTTCTAAACTTATTACTCATATACCTTATATTCTCTTAGAATATGCTGCATGCTTTTCTTTCGTATTTGCTGTTCTTAATCTTGATCTAATTTTAGGTTGGATTATATCCATCATATTTTGGGCCTTCTTAGTTGTCTTGGTCTATTATATCATTAATCAAAGAAAGAAAAAGAAGGAAAAAATGAAAGATTAGTTTAAAAATGTGTTGACCCTCTAATAATTATTCAATGGAACTGAACTCAGAATTTGAATTAATATAGAAAATCTTTATCTTTTATAGATCCTCATCTATTAAGATTGACATTTTCTACTTGCGAAATTCTCGGTTGCTTTATTCCTTTTTTAATGAAATATTTTTAAAACTTCAGACCGAATATTTATTTGTTTGAACTATTAAAAATCTTCAAATAATAAAATGGGTGTATCTCTTTGGAAATGGATGAAATTTCAAAAAAGTTAGAGGAAATAGTAGGAAAGAATTTTGTTTCAGATAAAAGTGAAGAATTATATATTTATTCTATCGATCCCGGAGCTTCAGAACCTCGAGAAGTAAATTTTGTTATTTTACCTAAAACCGTAGAAGAAATTCAAAAAATTGTATCTTTTGCCAACCAGGAAAAAATACCAATTACAACAATGGGAGGTGGTCTAACTTTGAGTGGTCTTACGATCCCAGTCAAAGGGGGAATTGTATTAGATACAAAGCGTATGGATAAAATTCTTGAAGTAAATGAAACTAGTAGATATGTTGTATTAGAAGCAGGTGTCAGTACAGGAAAAATATTCTCTTATATCGAACAAAATTATCCGCATCTCCAAATATCCATTCCAGATGCCCCTCCTTCAGTAACAATATCTGGAAATACTCTTATTCATGGCTCTGGTTATTTATCTCAACAATATGGAAATCACGGAGAAATGATTAATGGTATAGAATTGGTTCTTCCAACATGTCAATTATGTAAGTTGGGTTCTTGCTCTATTTCTAAATATTGGTTTTCAAGAGGTCCTATACCTGATTTGATTGGAATGTTCATAAGTTCATTTGGAACTTTGGGTATTATAACAAAACTTTCAATTAAACTTTTTCCAAAACAAAAAGAACGAGATCTTGTTTTTGGATTAATGAAAAATCCAGATGTTATTCCAGAATTGATTAATAGTATAACTTCGGAAAATATAGTGGAGGACATTCTCTTAGGAAAAGCAGATAAACCTGATTGGATGAAAGGATATGTGTTTGTAATATCGAAAAAATGGAGCGAGGTATATGAACGCCCCCCCAAAAATTAAGCAAATTTATTTGGAAAAACCTCAGTTTGCAGCTACTGCAGCAGACTTCCGGAAGGGAGGAGGTTTTGAATATGTTGGAAGTTTTATGCCTTTGGAGGAAATACCAGAAGCTATAAAGTTGGCGAGTGAAATTTCCTATAAGTATAATATCATTCCAACATTAGGGTGTCGTGTAATTTCTCAAGGTCACACCATAATGTTTTTTGCATCATATTCATTTAATAGGGCAGATCCAGATGATATTATAAATGCACGTTCTGCTTTACATGAAACAAATAAAATGGTTTTAAGCCTTGGAGGTATCCCTTGGAAATCAGAATTAAAAGGACAAAAGTTAATATTAGACCGTATTGATCCTGCTTTTAAGAATTTGTTTAAAACTATTAAAGATCAATTAGATCCAAATGGAATTATGAATCCAGGTAATTGGGAGGTATAAAAAGAATGGAATTAAAAGATTTTAAGAATATCATCCATCGTTGTTTTCGTTGCGGTTATTGTAAATTCACGAGCTCATATTCTGATTTTAATTGCCCTAGTTATAAGAAATATCGATTTGAAAGTTATAGTACTGGTGGTAGAATGTGGTTAATTTTTGCATTGATGAATAATAATTTAGAATGGAGTAATAATCTATCCAATATTTTATACGCATGCACAACATGCGGGAATTGTGTAGAAAATTGCCGATTTGATAAATTTAATGAATTTTGGGTTGATATTATTGAATCTGCTAGAAAAGAAGCAGTTAAAAAGGGCTTTTGTCCAGAAAAACAACATTTTTTAATTGAACGTGTTATGGATCCCAAATTTAAAAATCCTTATGGAGAATTAAATTCAGATAATATGGCATTAAGGGAGATGTATTCGCTTCCTAAAAAGGCAGAATGGGTATATTTTATTGGGTGTACTTCAAACTATCGTCAAAAGAGTTTAAGAGACGCTACATTAAGGTTCCTTAAGAAAATTGGAATTAATTTTACTTTAATAGATGAATATTGCTGTACTAGCCCATTAATAAGAACTGGACAAATAGATCAATGTCATAATTTTATGAGTCATAATATTGAAGCAATTAAAAAGACTGGAGCTTCAAAAGTATTAACTTCATGTGCTGGTTGTTATCGTACATTGAAAAATGACTTTCAAAAATTTGGAGTTGACCATGATCTGGAAATATATCATGTCATCGATTTAATTAATCAACTTTTGGATCAGAATAAGATTAAATTTAAGTCAGAATTTAATAAAACTGTAACTTATCATGACCCCTGCCATATTGGAAGACATATGGGTATTTATGAGATACCTCGAAAAATCATTAAGCAAATCCCGGGACTTACATTTATTGAGATGGAAAGGAATAAAGAAAATGCATATTGTTGTGGAGCTGGGGGTGGAGTGAAAATTGGTTACCCTGAATGGGCTCAAGAGATTTCTAAAGAAAGGATACTTGAAGCTAAAAAAACTGGTGCAGAAGTCATATCTTCAGTTTGCCCATTTTGTAAAACTAATTTGGAAGATGCAAATGAGAAATATGATCTAGGATTGGAAGTAATTGATTTAATCGAAATTATAGACCAATTAGAGATCTGAAATGGTAACTTTTTGTACCTTCTAAATTAAGTTCTATTATATCGATCAATAAAATCATTGCATTTTTTAAAGTTTTAAATTAAATAAAAGCGATCATTCCACGATTCTGTTCTGTCATCTCAACATTAACTCTCTTCTATGATTTTATCTACCTTTTTAACGAATTTTTTCGCAGGAATATACAATTTAAACGCCCAAAAAAATCCTATCAATGCAAATATCCCTAACATAAGATAAAGTGGCCACATTTTACTAATATCGACTCCCTCTACCGCATACATTACTGAAAAAACGATAATAAATATAACAATCGCAGTTAGAAGAATTATCTTCATATAGATTCCACCTATGTATCGTATATGCAGAAAAGATTTATTTTTTCCAACTTGGGATAGATATGCCTTTTTTAATAGAGGCCTTTCTCCTTCTGAAATTAAATGATTAAAATCTCCTAATAATTTTAAAACTCTATTCCCTAAATTAGTGATTGCATAATCACCCTCCTTAGTTTTTTCGATAAATCCACCTAAGAGTTTAATGTGATAATTTAATTTCCCCGAAGATATGGCAAAATGATCAAGCAATTGTGTATAACCCATTTCTTGATTATTTAATAATCTTAAAATTTCCCTCCTTATTTCATGATTCAAGGCATTTATGATTACATCTTCAGATTTTATTGAAAACTTTATCACCTTAATAACTTATTTCAATCATTGAATAATATATAAAGAAAAAATTTTATATAATAATATATTTTTAAGTGCTTTTGAACTATGTTTCAGAATTATTAGTATTTTTTTCTCGAAGTTTTCTTCCTGTTAAGAATAAATAGACAATTAAGAATACACAAGACATCCCCATAAAAACGCCATTGATAAATGCAATTATACCATTTTCAAAGGCTAATCGATCTAAAACAAAAGAGATTGTTAGTAAAAAGATACTAAGTGGGAATAGAATTTGATTTAAATTTTCTTTCTTTTCCAAATTTCTTAAAATAACCATAATTAATCACCTCATTTTAACACTTATCTCATATTTATAATTTTTAGCAATGAGATTACCAATTAGAAATAAATCTTGTTGAATATTTAACATTTTTTGAAAAAAAGATTTGATAATCTTGTTTAAAATTCTTTTCATTGATATTATAATATGATATTTTTCAATAACTGATTAAAGAATGATTGAGGAGGACTTTAATCACAAAATTTTTCAATATTTATTAAGATCTATTCTCCAAAATTATTCAACTAAGGATTACAAAAAGTTAATTTTTCCAAAATTATTATATACTGAAATAAATTGTTATTAAACAATATTCAGTAAAATTAGTAAAATTTATTAGTTTTGATAAAACTGAAATAAAGATTGTTTAAAAAAATAACCATTTATTAATTTTTGTTTAAGGAAATTTAAAAATAGTAACCTTTTTAAGCATAAAAATACTTAAAATATTAAAAATGTTTTAATGGGAAACAAATCCCAAATAGATCATTTTTTTGCTCCTCAGTTTATAACCTTCTTTCCAAAACAGGCACCAACAGATAGAGGGGATTTCCCCAATCCCCTTCTATCATTCTTTACATTAATTAAATTACCGATTTTCATTATTATTCAAATTCAATAGTTGCAGGTGGTTTATTAGATATATCATAAACTACGCGATTAAATCCAGCAACTTCATTAATAATTCTTGTTCCTATTCTTTCCAACAAATCCCAATCAAACTTAACAAAATTTGCTGTCATTGCATCTCTTGATTCAACAGCTCTAATAGCACAAAGATTTTCATAGGTTCGGAAATCTCCCATAATTCCAACACTTTTAATAGGTAAAAATACACAAAAAACCTGCCATAGTTCATCATAGATACCTGCTTTTCTGATTTCTTCAAGTAAAATACTATCAGCTTCTCGCAAAGTATCAAGTTTAGATTTTTCAATTGGACCTATACAGCGAACAGCTAAACCAGGACCTGGAAAGGGGTGTCTTCTAATTATATCATTAGGTAATCCCAATTTTCTTCCTATTTTTCTTACTTCATCTTTATAAAGATCTTTTAATGGTTCAATTATTTTTAATTTCATATCGTCTGGTAATGTTAAATTATGATGAGATTTTATTTTCGCTGATGATTTACTCGTGGCGCTTGTTTCTACTCTGTCGGGATAAATAGTTCCTTGAGCTAAATATTTTATACTAGGATGTTCTCTCTCTAATTCAACGGTTTTAGATTCAAAAATTTCTATGAATGTATGCCCGAT
>JARRLT010000054.1:0-8165 GCA_037386725.1 Promethearchaeota archaeon | reverse complement strand
GTGGTTTTTATCTAAGCCAACTTGATATGAATTTTGATTCCAAATTTTCCCATATTGATCTATTTGACTATAAAGGACAAAATCAATTAGTATATTTTTCAAAAAAATCATTGATTTTATTTAATATTAGTTCACAGAATTATATGGAAACAATCTATAATGTATCATTCTCACAAGAAATAAGAGATTACGAGATTATTAAAGATTTAACCTCTGATGGTGTAAAAGATATAGTATTACTAAAAGACAATGGCTATATTTCCTTAATAAATGGATATAATGGTGCTGTAATCTCTAATTTTCCAATCGATTATGAAAGTTCAGAAAATTCTGATACAGCATTAATAGAATTAGAGAATGATAAGGAGGATGGTTACACCTATTTAATACTTGAATATAGTTTAAATGATTATACTAAAAAGATAATTAATATTTATTCTATTTCAAAGACAGATCTAGAAATCGTAAATATAAAAACTCTCACTACAGAAATGCATTTCCCTATAATGGTATTGAATGAAGACTTAAGCGGCGATGGAATTTCTGAAGTTATAATCTCACAGCAAATCTTACCATTTGGTTCCTCGCAGAGGATAAATCGATATACTGTTATGGACATTATAAATAATAATATTTATGGTGTAATAAATGCTGAGTTCGGTGGAAATAACATTATTAGGATTTCCGATTTTGATGGAGATTCAGAAAATGACTTTTTATTATTTGGTTGGGAACGAGTGAGTATATGTGGACACGAGGCCGTCCGGGTTCGACCGGGCGATCGTCTGCACGCGTTCGAGGAACTGCTGCGCGGCGGTCGGGTGGACCGCCTCACGAGCGCGATCGAGGCCGCGCCGCCCGGTGTTATATTTTTCATCTCCATATTAAATGTTTTTAATAGTACACTTATCTTAGGCTATGGGCAATCTACTATTGTTATTACCTATTTAATAGTTATAACCGTTTGGTATGGATTATTACCATTAACAGCCGCCGTATATAATCAATTTGCCCCTCAATTTGCTTACTTTTTTATCAGATTACGAAATCTATTCTTTAAAGTTAGAAAGAACTATGAACATAAAATTTTAGTAATTGATATGAAATCCAGACAAGAGTTGACAACGAGAACAAGAATCGTAAGAGTTATTTTACCAATGCTACTATCTATTGCAATAGCTTTTTATACATATAATAATTTAGCTCCATTCTTTGGGTATCCTACGGGCTTCGATCAATTTGGTGGAACAAAATTTTTTAATTTCATGATTGGCTATATATTATTTGGAATTGTCCCAATGATTATCACGTTTCTCGTATTTTCCTTTTTCATATCTGGAAATTTCCTTTTAGATGATGCAGGTATCGTTTATTATGCTAAACCTTTGAAAGCAAGAAAACCTTCGGATATCGAACCAATTAGTATATGGTCTCAAAGTATCATTAAGGGTATAGCAGGATTTTCAGCTCTTATTACTTTCGGTACATTTTTACTTTCAATCGATTTATCAGGTTTTTTTGAAGGAGATCTCGCAATGGCAATAATTGGTGTATTACTCACAATAGTACTTTTCTATGGAACTCCCTTTCTTACTGCTTTTTCATATATCTTACTAGCAATTGAGATAATGAATTTTTCTCATAAAGAAAATACGGAAAAGCTCTATAGGGTTATGGAGGACCATGGAATTGATATCAAACCATATGATATAAGTAAAATTTTTACTAACAATCATAAATCCAAGTAAATTACAAATTAGATAAATAAAAAAATAAACCTTTCTTTTCTTTTTCTTATTATAAAATTTTAAATGCTAAGGTTCCACATCTTAAAAAGTAAATATTATATGTAATAGATTGATTCTCATTAATACTCTACTCAAACTAGATTAATAATTATTCATCGATTTAAATATCTGATTTAAAATAATGGGGTGGAACGCCTATCTCCGCAATTCCTCCATCGACTGGAATATTATGGCCCGTAATAAAATTTGATTTTTCTGAAGCTAAAAATAACATTACATTTACTACATCTTGAACTGTTCCTAATCTGTTAAGTGGAGTTTTAACATTTCCTTCCTTCATGGTCATTGTCATAATATCTTCACGATTATCATATATACCGGTTACATGATAACCAGGACTTACGGAATTTACAGTAATCTTAGGTGCTAAACTTCGAGCTAAGAGATGCATTAAAGCAATAACCCCTGCTTTACTAATACTATATTCTGGAATTTTTGCATCAACAATCATTCCTGCTATTGATGCTGTACAAATTACTTTTCCAGCAATTGGCTCAAAATCTTGTCTTTTCATCTTCCGGCAGATTTCTTTTGCCACTAACCATTGACCTTTTAAGTTAATGTTGAGGGTTTTATCAAAGCGTTCTTCGTCAATCCTCATTATATCTTTACCAAAATTTAATGCGACTCCTGCATTTGTGTTTAGTATATAAATATTATTTAATTCCTTAAAAGCTTCCTTTGCCATATCTTTTACTTGATCAGAATTGGATACATCACAGACAATAGGAATTACTTTTTGATTTGATGTTTCTTTTATTTCATTAGTTGTTTTTTCTAAGAGTTCTTCATTTACATCCACTAAAATTAGATCAGCTCCTCTTTTAGCGTAAGCTATAGCGATTCCTTTTCCAAAACCAGATGCTGCACCAGTTATTAGAGTTCCCTTTCCTTCTAAAAACTTATCTATCATTTTATCTATCAGTTTTTTTATTTTTTTAATAGATAGTTAAATTTTGATATTTATTAAAATATTGAAAAATAAGAAAAATCGAAAAATAAAAAGTTTAATTAAAGAAAATATGAGAATGTCATATCTAAGTTCTTCTAAACTTAAATGCGACATCAACAATTTTATCTTTCTCTAACTCAGTACCACAATAGGGACAATTAGGATTTTTCCCATTTTTAAGTTTAGTCATATACTTTTTCTTTAAAGATGCGTGACACTCCTTATTAGGACATAGATTAATTTTTTCGTAAATGAAGTTATCTTGTTCTTTTATTGATTCATTTTTAATTTCAATCTTTTGCGCACTAACTTTACCTGCTATATCTTCAGTATCATTATGTAAATAATTAGCAAGCGCTTTATCTTTAGTTCCAATAACTAATTCTATAGATTCTCCTACTTTGAATTGATTTGTCTTTCTTGTGTATTGGATGTTTCTTAAAAGATCGTTTTCCACTCTTTCTCCGATTATTTCATCATTTACACTAAGATCTAAATAAACAATACAATATTTAGATTCCTCCTTGGCTAAATCTTCAGATTCTTTAACTGTATCTTTTATCTCAAGCTCTTTTATATTAGCCATTTGTTTAATGATGTCGGAAAATACCAATTCAGGCATCTTTTCTTTTGTTTCAATTATCATTTTTTTATTGGGCCATCTTAATCGAATTCTATTAGCATCTTTTAATGATCGAATAGATTCAATCAACTCCCGTGAAAATTCCATTTGATATTCTAATTTTTGATCAATTAAATCCTCGTTAAATTCTGGCCAATCTTGTAAAAATATACTTTTAGTTTCTTTTTGGTCTATATCTTTAAGATAAGGTTTATAAACTTTAAGAAAAATTTCTTCAGATAGCATAGGATTTACAGGAGTTAACATTAAGAGGAATTTATATAGAATTTCATATAGAACTGCCATAACATTATATTTATTGGGATCTTCAGAATTAATGTCAATAATGTCTCTTATCAACATAACATACCATCGACTAACATCATCCAAAATGAAATTTCGTAGTTCAGAGGTTATCCATGGAAGTTTATATTGGTCAGATAATTCCTTAACTTTTTTAATTGTAGAATTTAAGCGAGAAATTATCCATTTATCAATTTTAGTTAACTTTTTCTTATTTATTTTATGTTTTGAAGGATCGAAACCAGATAAATTGAGTTTTTGAGTGGTATAAACATATACATTCCATATTGTATTCAATATCTTAAAAGTGTCAGTATATTCTTTCATGTTAAAATTAAAATCTCTTCCTGGTTGAGCGGCTCCGAGTGAATAAAATCTGAATGTTTCTATTCCCTTAATTTGGGAATATTTCTTATTTCGCTTTAATTCTTTAATCTCTCCGTTTATTAAATCATCTACTTCAAAGTAATTTCCTTGAGATTTACTCATTTTTTGATTTTCACTTAGGGTCCACCCATGCATATAACAAGAATCATAGTTTTTACGTTTTGATGAAATCATTGCGCTGCATAATAAACTGTTGAACCAACCACGAATTTGATCTTTTCCTTCTATAATGAAATCTGCTGGTACCCATGTATCAAAATGATTTTTACCATCATAAACTTCTTGTGAAGCCCACATTACTGAACCAGAATCAAGCCATACATCTAAGATATCTTCAATTCTATGCTTTGTTCCCTTCTCACATTTTTTGCAAGTCCAAGTCACTTTATCAATCCACGGTCTATGAAGATCATCCGGACACTCCCCAGCAATTTCTTTCAATTCATCAGCAGAACCAATAACGGTTATATCTTCACAATCTTCATTATCACAAATCCAAATACTTAAAGGTATACCCCAAAAACGTTGTCTTGAAATACACCAGTCTTTGAGTGAGGTTAACCAGCTTTTAAACCATCTTTCTCCAGCCCATTCTGGGACCCAGTATATTTCTTCATTTTTCTCTAATAATTCCTCAACAATTTTTTCAGTTTTAAAAAACCATTGTTCAGTTGCTTGATAGACTAATTTTGATTTGCATCTCCAACAATGAGCGTATTCGTGTTCTATTTCACCTGTATGAACAAGTGTTCCTTTCTTTTTTAAAAGATCTAAAATTTCTTGATTTGCATCAAAAACATATTTTCCTTCAAAGTCACCTGCTTCCTCAGTATATATTCCACGAATATCTACGGGATTAAATATTGGTAAACCATTTTCAACTCCAACCTCAAAATCTTCTGGACCATGACCAGGAGCAGTATGAACCATCCCTACTCCTTCGGAAGCACTGACATATTCTTCTGATAATAGTATGGTGTGCACATTTTCACTTTGCTTTTCCAATTCTGCTTGATATGGAACTTCTTCTATTAAAGGATGAATATATCTCATACCTTTTAGTTGATCTCCGAAAAATTCATCAACAACCTTATATTTTAGGCCTAATTGACCTGAAATCAAAGCAACCGTCGCTGCTTGAGCAAGTATCCAATATTCGTTTAAATCTTCTATTTTCACTTTAAGATATTTTTCGTTTGGATTTACCATTATCCCTTCATTTGCTACAAGTGTCCAAGGTGTGGTTGTCCAAATGATAAAATAAGTGTCTTCTAATTCAGAAGATTTTATTTTTAAGAAGAGACTGGTATCTGTAATTGTTTTATAATCAAATTCATGTTTTGCTAAGGCTGTTGCGCATCGCGGACAACAATTTTGTGGTCTATAAAACTTATAAAGGAAACCATTTTCCCAAGCTCGTTTTAATGTCCACCAGACACCCTCTAAATAACTATTTTTATAGGTGATATAAGGGTTTTTCCAATCCCAAAAATAACATCCGAGTCTTTTGAACTGTTTATTCATTAATTTGAGATTTTTTTCTGCGAATTCTTTACAATTTTTGATAAATTCATCTACACCATAATCGAAAATTTCTTGTTTATTTTTAATACCAATTTGACGTTCAAGCTTTACTTCTATTGGAAGTCCATGAGTATCGTAACCAGGTGTATCTGTAACACTGAAACCATTCATTCGTTTATAATTAATAAAGTAATCCTTCATTATTTTGTTCCATGCCGTTCCAAGATGTATAGAACCCGTAGTATACGGGGGTCCATCAATAAATCTCCATTCTTCCTTTCCTTCTTCTCTTTCTTTTATTAGGTTATATATATTTTCTTTTTCCCAATAATCCATTATCTCATTTTCTATTTTGAGAAGATTTAAGGATCTTTCTAATTTATCCATTTTAATACAACTTTCAGATTTTATTTGTTTCTATAAAATTTGAGATTTGAAAACTTATTCTAATCTTAAACTAATTGGAATAATTAATTCTAAAATTAGTTCTTTTCGAAATTCTAAAGATACTAACAAGAGTTCTCAATTTATTATAATTTTTTCGATTTACTTTTCTACATTTAGAACTTTCGAGAGCCATTTAAGCAATAGCTATCTGTATAAAGTGAATTAAAAAATTAAGAAGCGTATTTATTTAATATAATAAGATCTTGTTTTACTTATTTTAAATCTCTGAATCTATAAAGTTTGTAAGTAACTCTTCTTCTACTATTTTAGTCCTCTTTTTTTCAAGAAATCCTTGATTGAAAGTTATTTTACTTTCATATTATAACATATTTTGATATGTATTAAAAAGAAAAATGATTTGGAATAATGGATTCACTTTTTTACTTTAGTTTTATAATTTTAAAGCAAAGATTTATTTGAAAAACCTAATTTTGAATTTTATAAAGAAATTTAAATGATATTCACCTAAGAAATACTTATAAGTATCTTTAAATTAATTCTTACAAAAAATTTAAAAATGTGAACGAAAATGCCAGATATGAGTCAGATAATCCCCTATTTAATAAATTTGGGAGATGTTATTCCTGCTAGATCCAAAGCAACATTATTAAATGAACTAGCAATGGCACTTATCGAAGTAATTGAGATATATGGACGAAAAATAAATAAAATGGGTAAAATATCAAAAGTCACCACTTGTTTTTGGCCAGTAAGATTAATTCCACTTACAGATACAAGAGCATGTGTCACTTCCTATTTATTAAATAAACAAGAAAAATTAAATGTAGGTAAATTTAAGCAAATACCCCCTAAACCTGATAATGTGATTAAAGGAGCAGATCCAGAATCATTTTTGGATTCACTTGAATCTTATAACAGTAATTATTTGAAAAGTAAAAATTTTAAACGAGGTAAAATTCTCCAGGAAGCTTTATTCAGTACAAATGAAATTGGGTTTTTCAAAAATTTCTTTCTAAATCAGTATAATATAAGTTCTTTTTCAAATTCTTATTTTTCCTTAGAAGGAGATCCTATAGCAAAAAGCGTCAATCAGATAAAAATTGTTCAAGATATTTATGATTTTGTTGAATTGAAAGATATCAAAATGCTTGACAGATATGCTGATATCATCATAACTTTATGCGATGACTGGATTAAGCATGGAACAAGTAAAGCTGATCAGTTACGAGAAACAAAAATTGATACAAGTGAGGAAGAAAAACAATTAGCAATGTTAAATGAAGAACTCCAAGAAGAAAAAGAAAGAGATCTTCAAGCAACTCCTGAAGAATTAGTAAAAACGGGAAAATATAAGATAAATGATAAAACGGGGGAATTATTTAATAAAATCAGTGATTCTAAGGGTTCTGTAGAGAGATTAAAAGAAGCAATCAATAAAAGGGATCTCTTTTTATTAGATGAGGCAATGAAGGACTTAGATTTAAGATATACTGATCTTGGGAATACTATTAGTAGATATAAAACAGAAATATCACAGTTAAAACGAAACATCGATCGAGAAATTTCAGATATCCAAAAAACACATCAGCGAAAAATGGGTGAATTAGAAAAGAAAATAGCAGTCGTAGAAGCTAAAATAGAAGAGAAACATAGTAAAATTAGCAGTAAAACCTCTTCTGCTGAGGAACTTGTAGCAGCGATTAAACAAGAAAAACAAAGTTGCTTAGAAAATATAGATACAATTAAAGACAGTGAAATGACTGATGTACAGCAATTTCTAAATGATTATACTATTGAGATAAAAACAAAAAATATCGTAGTAGGTATCCCTATATTTATATTCTATTTTATAGATCCAAAAACAAATAAAACCGAACAAAGAGTCCCTGTACTCCCCATTTTAATCGATGGAGGTAAAATTGTAAGTACAAAAGTGAAGGAAAGTTTTCGAGAAAAATTAGAAGATCTTATGAATAAATATAATCCAATGATTAATCTGGTGGAACAGGAGGCACAAAAGAAAAATCTTATGGAAGACATTAAAAATCTCGATACACGACTCGAGGAAGCAATAAATGATCTACGGATCAAAAAAGTTATCAAGAAAAAAGAAGCTGATAAAGCACGGGAAATAATCGAAAATCTTGTATGGTAATTTTTT
>JARRLT010000053.1:0-24868 GCA_037386725.1 Promethearchaeota archaeon | reverse complement strand
GTAAAGAATTTTGATATATTCAAGTGATTATCAACAAAATTTAATCCGTATTTATCTAGGTATAATTTATTGTATATTCTTAATAGATATTTTCAAATTACAACGTTTTCTTCTTTTAAAAAATAAATACTTAAATCACTGCATTCTTATTCCTTAAAATAAATGATTCGATTATTAAAACAATTGAAATTACACCGACAGTAATAAATGCCATAGAAAATCCAAATAATCCACCTCCTAAACTTTCTACTATACCCCCAATCATCACTCCACTTACTAATTGACCAATCCCGGAAAAAATTGATAATAATCCTTGTTGAGACGCTCTATTAACTTCTGCTGTATTATTTAGTACAATATAACGTAAAGGAGCCCCTAAGAGACTTATCAATCCTATTCCGATTAAGATTGTTGTAACAAAAAACCAGATAAAATTAGCATTTAAAAGACCATATAACAGCAAACCACAAGTTAAAATAAATGTACCGATTAAGATAACTCTCTTTGCACCAATTTTGTCTAATAATCTCCCTACTAAAGGTGACATTATTGACATAGTAATCACTAAAGGTAATAACATGAAACTTGCGCTACTTTCTGTTAAACCGAATGAAATAACGCTAATAGAAGGAATGAATATCAAGGTTGCTTCAACAAAACCAGCTCCCAAAGACATCAAATTAGCTAATATCAAATTTTTATTATTAATTAGTTTTAGATCTATTATTGGATCTAGAGCTTTCTTTTCTATAAAATAGTAAATTGGGACGAAAATTAAAGCAATAATTAAAAATGGTAACACTAAGTATGACAAAAGACTCAATGGGATATTTCTCTCATCAATTTGATTAATTCCAAAAGCAAATGTTCCTAAAATGATCAATAAGAAGATTGTACCTTTTAGATCAAATGGTTTTTTATTATTTAATTTTCTAGAAGGAAGCTTTCTTGAAGCAAAATAGATGAGTAAAATTACAATTGGGACGTTTATTAAAAAGAGAAGCTCCCACGCAATTAAAAGTAGGACTCCTCCTATTATTGGGCCAATGATAAATGCAATACCAAATACAGCACCAATTAAACCTAATGCACTTCCTCTTTTTTCGGGTGGAAAAGTATCTCCAATCACAGCACTAGCCACTGGAAAAATTCCACCTGCTCCAAAACCTTGAATTGAACGTCCAATTAAGAGAATTAGAAAACCTAAATTAATTGAAAGCAAATTTATCTGATTGAAGGCAAGAAAAAATGGAGAAAAAAGAACCAATAAAGATCCTATTCCAAATAATGCTAAATCAATGTTATAAATTTTTTTCCTTCCCATCCTATCACTTAATTTGGAATTAACAGGAATTCCCATAATATTAAACAAAATATAAATACTAAATATCCAAGCTTCAATTCTAGTGGTGAGATTAAAAGTGTTTTTTATTGCCGGTAAAGCAGGACCTATTATTGCTATATCTAAGGCTCCCATTAAAACACCAAAAAATAAGATCAATAAGATTTGGTTCCTGTTGTGTTTATTCTCTTCACTCATGGTTATTATTCTTATATATTTACGTTTCTTGAGGTAAAATTCACTTATGACAATCATCGCTACACTAATGACTGATGTAATGCTTATTATTAAGATAAGTCTTCCGAGAAATGGAAAGGGATATTTCGTAAGTGGTGCCTGTACTGGTTTTTCTAAGGGATGTGGATCTATGGAATTCGCACTCCCATCTATATGATACGAACCTAATCCCAACCAGTTAGACCAATAATTCCCCTCATTCAAACTTTCATTATACCAGAGATTATTTTGCCCCACATCTTTTGCTTGACTGCCCCCATTTTTATTGTTGTTTATAATCGTATTGCGAAAAATATGATTATTCATGGAAAAAGGTTGACCTAGAAGGCCACTAATTATGATAGCGTAAGACGTATTATTATCAAATAAATTGTCAACGATTCTACAATCCTTGAAAGCTGGACTAGGGCTGGTACTAGAGGCGGAAAAACCGATGAAATTATTGTAAATATAATTATTTTTAAACACCATACCTTTTGAGTTGGACATGTACATTCCTTCATAATTATTCATGCAATAATTGTGAATGACTCTTGAAAATGAGAGCGTACCATCAACTCTTAATCCATTATAATTTCTCGTTAGGGTGTTATTTTCGATGACCGAATAAGTAGCAAAATTAACATTCATACCATCATAATAGTTGGAAATTGTATTATTGATCGCTTTAAATGAATGGCTTTTAACTCCGTTAACATAAATTCCTTGTCCTTCTTGATTTTCTCCTTTACACCAATTATTCACTATTTGAATGCTATCAGAAGTACATCCATAAATGAACATCGCATATAAAGCCGAAATCCTACAATTTTGGATAATAAACGATTTTGATACATTTTCAATCATAATACCAGCGATTTTCCAATAGAATGAACTGATTTCTAAATTTTCTATTCTATACGGGTCTTCTATGCTTCCTGTACCGGGAAAACCATAAGAAAGAAAATCGGAATCTGAGGAAATCTTTATGGGTGTTGAATCAATAAGCGATTGTGAAGGATAAGGATTAATGTATTTCGAAACATCTTCATTTTTAGCAGAGTTTAAATTAATAAAAAAATATTTTAAAATGGTTTTTTCTATATCCTTGATTAAATAATTGATTTTCCATTAACGTGAAAAAATAAGAAAAGAAGAGAAGTTTGGGGTTATATCTTAGATGAAAATTTAAGAAACAAGAAAAAAGAAAATGTTTTTGATTACTTTTACTCTTCCTCTTCTTCACCTTTCATTTGAAAAAATTCAGTATATTTTTTACAATTTGGACAATAATATCTCCCCGCTTTTTCTTCCTCCAGGCTTAAACCACATTCTTTGCATATTAATGTCATATTAAAAACCATTTACTTTATAATTATTTGGGATATTTGTATATTTTAAGTTTTACAAAATTTAAAGCATTCAAATTTAACAAATTATTTCTTGATTCTCTCATCTCTAATTAAAAAGTAGAGAAAAATAAAAATGAAATATTCCCACTAACCTTCGCAAGGTCGTCATCGAGCGTCTCGCTTTTTATCACGCTCAGAGTCATTCTATAGGGACTTATAAATTTTCTTTAATAGCAGAAAGGATATCCTTTATTCTTGGTCTTTCTTCTTTATCCTTTGCTATGAAGCTCCATACAATTTTTCTATTTTTATTGATTAAAAATGTTGAAGGAATGGCTTGCTTAAATTTTATATCATTCCCAGCACCTTTGGCAAATACATCAATATTATAATTCTTGGCTAACTGAGCACCTCTATCTGAAATGAGGGTATAATTAATTTTATACTCTTTTTGAAACTCTTTAGAATGCCGTTTACTATCGGCGGATATAGATATAATTTGAATTCCATATTCCTGAAATTTAGAGAGATTGTCATTTAAGTGTGTAGAGTGAGCTTTACAAGTATTTCACCAAACACCGCGAAAGAAATCTAGTAATACTCCTTTATTTTCCTCCAGTAATTTATTAAGATTTATTTCATTATTGTAAATATCCCGGGTATGAATATTTGGAGCCGTTGTTCCTTCGGATAACCCTTTATCATTAGGATATACTAATATACTACCCATAATAGATATTAACCAACTTAAGAATATAAAGGATTCCATATGAGATATTAAAAATAAACGAAGGGTAATGATTATTAAATTCTAATATCAATTAGATTTGGATTGATGCAAAACAAAACATTAATTTAATTATGGAAATTTAACCAACACATGGCAGTCAATACATGTCTAAAATTTGTACATGTACATCATCCCTTTTTCTCTATTAATTTTTAGTATTTTATCACTTAAAACTTAACTTGTTGAAATAAGTGAGTTTTTTACATATAGGACAAAATTTATATCCATAATCCTCTTCATCCATTATAAATCCGCACTTAAAACATATTATCATTTTTCATCAAATCAATATATCCTTAAATCTGATTTTATTTTAGGTTTATACTTTAAAATTTATGCATATATAAAATTAAATATTGAAAAGAAAATCAATATCAGAAAATAAAATATAAAAGAATAAATGATCTAATTTAATTTATTAGAATATTCAAACAAAATAGTTTCAATAATGACATACGTTGAATTTAATGGAACTAACATAAAATTAAAAGACAAAAATTATTTGGATTTAGGATTATTGGGAGTAAAAAACATAAAAGATGTAAAAGGATTACCTAAGTTAACTCAAATAGAACATTTGGACCTAAGTTCAAATGAAATAGAAAAACTAGAATGTTTAGATTCATTAAAGAGTCTTAGAATCCTTAATTTAGGAAGTAATAAGATAAACAAAATTGTAGGGTTAAAAGAACTACGAAATTTAGAAATTCTTCATCTTATTTCCAATAAAATCACTGAAATTAATGGTTTAGACAATCTTAAAAATCTTAAAGAACTCTATTTAAGAGGAAATGCAATTAAAAAGGTAAAGGGGTTAGAACATCTTGAAAATCTTGAGAAATTGGATCTATCTTGGAATAAAATTGAAAATTTTGAAGTACTGACGAATCTATCAAAGTTAAAAACACTCTGGATTGCTGGAAATCAAATAAAAGAGATCCCTTCCTTAGAATTTGATGAACTGGAAATTTTAAATTTAGGGGGAAATCAAATTTCGCAAATAAAAGGATTAGAGAAGCTTTCAAATCTTAAAGAACTTTACTTGAATAATAACTTAATTGAAAGAATAGAAGGATTATCAAATTTGAAGTCTTTAGAAACCTTATGGTTAACAGATAATAAAATTTTTGACTTAAAGGGTTTAGAACATCTTGAAAATCTTGAAATTCTCAATCTTAAAAATAATCAGATTCAAAATATAGCTGGCTTTTATAATCTTAAAAATTTAGAAAGTCTATATTTATCAGGAAATCAAATTAGACACATTAAAGGACTCGAAGCTTTAACTCAATTAGAAACTTTAGATTTGAATAATAATGCTATAAAAGTCATTAAAGGGTTGGAATCTTTAATAAGTTTAACTTCATTATGGATTAAGAATAATTTGATTCCAGAAAATGTTATTGAAGATTTAGGCGGACTAGATCCTGGTGGCGCTGCTTATGAACCTAAGAAATGGGTTCAATATTGTTTAGTAAATTTATCTTAATTCTATTTTAACTTGATTTGAAATTATTAAATGTGTGTGAATAATATCTTATTTATTCTAATAATCCAAAATGATGGTATTTATTTCATTTGAAAATTTATTCTAATAAATTATAAATTGTTCATTTTAACTTAACAATATAAAAAAGATTTAAAAAGATTTAGACTTTTTATGGAGAAATTCTTTCCCATTAGTGTTAATCCAAATTTATGTGCAAGATGTGAAAAATGTTTATATTCTTGTCATTCTAAAGCAATATTTTTCAAAGATTCTCTAAGATATGTTAATTATGATAAATGCAAGGGTTGTTTAAAATGTGTCAATGTATGTGAGCATGGCGCTATTGAAGTGATATCCTTAAAGGAAGGAACCTTAAAAGGTTTTCAAATTGATGAAATTAGATGTAAATTATGTAAAAAATGCATTAGTGAGAATTTCTGTTTTCAAAATCTATATGAGGTAAAGAAAGATGAAATTGATTCTAAAGAGTATATCTCCTTTAATAAGAAAGACATTAGTAGATGTTGGAAGTGTTTAAAATGTTTTAAAACTTGCCCCGAAAACGCTATCATTCCCATAATTGAATAAAAAATTAATTTTCTTCATCTTATAAGTAATTCTATGGGAACCATAAAATAAGCTAAATTCTCCTTTAAATATGAATGAAGTTCTTGATAACTTAAAGCAACACCTTTTTTTATCTCAACACATATTTTTAATGCTTTATTCTGAGAAGAATCAAGGTCTACTTCAAAAGCCGCGCTATTTATTACAAGAGGATGTCCATTTGCTACTCTCTCTATATCTAATGCAAAAAATGTTTCATTTTCTCTATGAATTATATCATCCTTTCTTCCTAAGAAATAAATAAAATTATCCTTATCTCGATAACCAAAGTCGCCCGTATGTGTCCATCCCTTTTTCTCCAATGCAGAATTAGTTCCATTTTTTAAATTATAGTATTCTAATCTAATAGAAAGTTTTGTTCGAGCAATCATCTCACCGATATTATTTCTTCCCGGTGGTAATTCATTTCCATTTGGATCAACAATTTTTAATTCATACCCTCTAACAGGTATCCCTACAGAACCCACTTTGCCTCCTTTTGATCCTATGTTATTGATAGTTAACCCTACACTCTCCGCAATGCCCCATCCTTCAATAATTTCGATACCAAACCTTCTTTCAAATGAATCCCATTTTTTTCTAAAAGCTCCAAATCCAAAAGCATATTTCAGAGAGTGTTTTCTATCAGTTATTTTCGGTTCTTGATTCATCAATTCTGATAAGTACGCACCATAATAACAAAATCCATCGGGTTTATGATGATTAATGTCATTCCAAAACGTTGATACATCAAACTTATTTGAAATTATTACAATATTGTTGTAATACATAACTGGAATAATAACTAAATATCGAGCAGTTGATTGAAATAACGGTAGAGGGCAATAAATTTTGTGTTCTGAGTCATTAAAACCTATTCCTTCTAATTTTCTTCCAACACTTATTCCCGATAAAGTATGATGGTTTCTATATATAACTCCTTTAGGATTGCCAGTGGTTCCTGCTGTATAAATTATTTCAAGTGGTTGAGATGGACTTATATCTAAATTTGGATTCTTTAAATTATCCGATAAAATTTCTTGATAACTCATCAATTTTTTGTTAAATTGAAATCCTTTAGGAGCGTTCCGTAAAATAATTTTCTTAAGTTCTGGTAGATCACTTAATATCTTCTTTAAATTTAGATAATAATTATAATCTATAAAAAGAATTTTAGAATTACTATTTCTTAATATATATTCCCAATAATCTTCATTTAAATTATTTCCTATTGGTACACATAAATTACCAGTCTTGGCTATTCCAAACCAACAAAAGATTGCATCTGGATAATTAGGAAATAGTATGGCAATATTTGGATTATTAAGATCTAAATTTTCAATTAATTTTAAAAGTCCATTAGCAATCTGATTAGAAATTTGATTTGTTTTAGAGTAGGAAAATTTTTGATTCTGAAAAATTAAAAAAGGTTTAGATTTATTTGAATCAGCTTTAGATTGGATCAAATCAGGAAGGGTAGCATCGGGAACTCCATACTTCGAAGTAAGATCACTAAGAGAATAACTCTTCTTAACAATTAATTGATTTCCTTCTAATTCGACGATTACTTTTTCTTGATTTTTAAAAGGGAATGACTCGTCCTTGGAAATTTTACTAGGAATATATAACCAAGTACTTTTATATCCTCGGTTGCCTGAGGTTCTTTTTGTAATTCTTCCTTTCCCACTTTTCATTTTTCGTTCAATCGAAAGATTACGTAAGTAAAATAGATCTAGTTAAGTATAATAAATCTTTATATATTATTTGATTCATTTATTTAATAATTTTTCTACATAATTTTAGAATAAAAATGAAGGAAATAATGCTTAAAAGGTCAATAACTAATAATTCAATAAAAATATGTAATTTAGTTCAAATAATTTGTTATTACGATTTGTTAGAAAATCATTATCTTAATAAAAATTACTTTATGCTATCTTCATTTAGAAATATGGATTTTAATCTTCCCTTTTGAGTTAAAATTCATAAAAATTGACTTAAAAGTTTTTTCTTTCCCTCATTTTATATTTTTTCAATTTAACAATTCAGATGAAGATTTAAAAAATTATACAAAAGTGGTAAAATAAAATTATGGAAAGGAGAATTAAAAGAATTATTGCCGCTATAGTACTCATTGTTGTAATTGGTACTGGAATTGGAGTTACTGCTTGGTATTTTACCTTACCAAGTGGAGGAGCGGGAGCTAATTATGTTACACCAGGAGTATCTGGTATTCCTAATAATAGAATAATAAAGGTCGGTTGTTTAGGTGATAGAGGATCAATTCAAGGAGATGGTAATTGGGAAGGTGCCTGGTTAGCCGCATATAATGTAAATACAGCGGGTGGTGTTACAATAGGAAATACCACATATTATGTAGGATTAGTTTCAGAAGATACCGATGAATCTGCTGCTCAACTTGATGTTACAATTGGAGTTTCGGCAGCAAATAAAATAATTCATGTTGATAATGCACAATATATTGTTGGCGGATTTCGGACAGAGGCACTAAAATCATACCTTGAAGTTGTTATGGATGCTAAAAAGCTTTTTCTTGGGACAGGAGCATCTACCGATTATTTCTGTCAAAATGTACTTGATTCCTATAATAGATATAAGTATTGGTTTAGATTAATGCCAATCAATTCCACTTCATTAGGAGGAGAAACTATTGCCTATTTAGCTTATTTAGGAGGATACTTAAATTATATTTATGGTACTGTATATGGGACTCATAATGTTACCAATGTTGCTATTCTTAGAGAAAATTTAGATTGGACAATCCCTATGGATGATGCGTTGCAAGATCACCTACCGTTATATGGATTTAATATAGTTAAAGATATAGCTTACCCGATTACTGCGACAGCTGACGATTTTCAATCATATATGACCCAAATTAAAAATGCAGGAGCTGATATTATAATCCCGATTATCTCAGCACAAGGGGGTATATATATGATGCAAAAATATGCCGCAGTCAAACCAAATGCTGTGGTAGCTGGTATTGACGTTCAATCTCAATCCAGTTCATTCTGGGATGACTCTAATGGGGCTTGTCAATATGAAACGGTAATGCAACCTTTAACAAGAACGAATAAAACATCACTTTCTATTGCATATTGGGATCAATTTATAGCTCAGTTTGGTCATTCTCCACAATATACCGCAACAGGAGCTTATGATGCAATTCATACACTTGTCTATGCAATTAATAAGACTCAATCATTTAATGAAGATACGCTTGTTGCAGCAATTCAAAATATAACTGCTAGTCATCCTCTCAAAGACTTCAGTGTTTCATCCCCAGAAATGGCTTTCACTAAATCACATGATGTAAAGGCAGGTTGGCCATATGGTGTTACGCTGTTTGCCCAATGGCAAAAAAGTGGAACCGGTGGTAGGCATGTATGCGTTCCTGATGGAGGATATGTTTATCCTGATTCACTGGTACAAGTAAACGATACTTACCAAATACCTTCATGGGTTAATGCTTCTTTTTTTTAGTTGTTATCTAAAGATGAAAGAATTTACATGAAAAATATTTAATAAAATAATAATAAACATTTAAAAAATACAAAAAAGTAAGATATAACAATGTTTGAACAATTAATAATACAAATTATACTGTTTGGGACAATTCAGGCTTGCGTATATGCTCTCTTAGCTATAGGTTTCACTCTCGTTTATGGTGTCGGGGGGATTTTAAATCTAGCTCATGGAGCTTTTTATATGTTGGCAGGATATTTTTTATTTTGGTTTTATAGGATCGTAGGTATGCCATTTGCAATGCTTATTGCCCTCATTTTAATTACTGGCGTGGGAGCAGTAATATATCTAAC
Organism: Promethearchaeota archaeon; assembly: GCA_037386725.1. Classification (GTDB taxonomy): domain Archaea; phylum Asgardarchaeota; class Lokiarchaeia; order Sigyniarchaeales; family SOKP01; genus JARRLT01. The sequence goes on along the minus strand of JARRLT010000053.1, from coordinate 15,231 downwards.
ATTGGTAAAACATTTACAAGATCGAGAAATTGGGATTGTTTTAATTACTTTTGCTTTAGGATTTTTTATCCAGCAATTTATTTCAGTTATAGGAGGTACTAAGAATCACACAACTGCAACAATAATCCCCGGAAGTACCTCTCTTTTTGGTGTTGTATTTGAGACCCAAGATTTAATTATTATTTTTGCTTCTCTTATTGTGGTTGCTGCAATTGCAATTTTTATAAAAAAATCAAAATTAGGAAAATCAATAAGAGCCGTTGCCCAAGATAAGGAAGGAGCAATGTTATCAGGAATAAATGCTAACAGAGTTTTATTATATACCTTCATGCTTTCTGCTCTTTTAGCGGGAGTTGCTGCAGTATTATATGTACCATCAGCTGCTATTTATACAAATATGGGATGGGATATGTTAGTAAATGCTTTTGCAGTAGTAGTTCTTGGAGGCTTAGGAAGCATAAGAGGAAGTGTTATAGCGGCTTTTATTATTGGATATACCCAGAATTTGGTGATCAACCTTATTTCACCATCACTTTCAGGAGTTATGTTTTTAGCCAATATTGAAGATAACTTGAAGAGTTTTTTGCCTTCTGTGATAATGAAATATTCAATCGTAATGATTTTGTCTTGAAGATTTTTTAAATATCGATCAAATTTTCAAGACAAAATCATTACGATTGAATATTTCATTATCACAGAAGGCAAAAAACTCTTCAAGTTATCTTCAATATTGGCTAAAAACATTTAGAGCTGGTTTAACACTACTTTGTGTAATATGTCTATTTGTATTCCCTTTACTAACTCAAAATACATACTATCTAAGTATTTTTATAACACCGATGATTTTTACTATTTTTGCGGCTAGTTGGGATTTTCTAGCTGGGTTCGCGGGGCAAGTGAGTTTCGGTCAATCTATTTTCTTTGGAATTTCTGCATATATTACATCCTATTTCCTTAAGTATTTACAATTTAATTGGGGGTTTTCTTTAATTATTGGAGCTTTAGTAGGAGTTGCAGTTGGACTTATTGTGGGCATTCCTTCTTTAAGATTAAAAGGACCATATCTAGCATTAGCAACGTTGATGTTTAGTTTAATTCTATTTCAGTTATTTATGATGGAACAATTAACGCCATTTTTGGGTGGAACACAAGGGATTCCAAATGTGAGACCTCTTTCTGATAATATTGTCGAGGTTTATTTTATCTATCTAATTATTATGATTATTTGTGTGCTTGTTATGATTTGGATAGGAAAATCAAACTTTGGTACAATTTTGAAATCAATTCGTGATGATGATAAAGGTGCAAGAGCATCAGGAATCAATATCGCGAAATATAAGATATATGCATTTATGATAAGCGGATTTTTTGCGGGGATTGCAGGTGGATTATTTGCAATGCAAAATAGAGGCGCAGGTCCTTCAATTTTTCTTCCGAATTATTCGTTTTACGCAATTGTATTTGCAGCTTTAGGAGGAATTGGAACTATTTCTGGTGCGGGTTTAGGAGCATTTTTCTTTTGGTTATTGTATGCCTTTTTCCAATTTTGCAAAATGTTCCTCTTACCAATCTAACATTCTTTTTACTGGCAATATTCTTAATATTAGTTATACGTTTTGCAGAGGAGGGATTAATGAAACCTGCTTTTAAAGGTTTAAAAAGTTTGTGGGATTTGTTAATGGGAAAATAAAATATAATAAAAGGGATTGATGAAAAAAATATGGGAACAATTTTAGAGGTAAAAAACTTAACCAAGAAATTTGGAGGTCTTACGGCTGTAAATGATTTTAGTTTTGAAATAAGGAGAGGAGAATTGGTTGGTTTAATCGGACCAAATGGAGCGGGAAAAACTACTCTTTTTAATTTGATAAGCGGTTTTGAAAAACCAACTAGTGGAACTATTAGATTTGATGGAGTTGATATAACCGGAAAAGATCCGCATAAGATTGTTAATAATGGTATTGCTCGAACGTTCCAAATTGTAAGATCATTCCGTTATCTGGATCTACTCGATAATATTACTGTTTCAGCTTTATCTCCTCGTGGAAGAAAATCATCTACAAAAGTAGGATTAAATGAATATACCAGTTCAATATTAGCTTCAGTTGGATTAATAGACAAAGCTCGTTTACCTCCAGTCATTTTACCGCATGGAGATTTAAGAAAATTGCAAATAGGAAAAGCAGTTGCTACGAATCCAAAATTTTTACTTTTGGACGAACCTTTCAGTGGATTAACACACGAAGAAGAAGAAAAAATATTTCAATTAATAGACCGATTGCATAATGATGGTGTGACAATTTTTATTACTGGACACGTTCTAAGGGAGCTAAAAAAAAATATATCATTATTATGATAAAGCAAGAGCACTTGAGGAAATTAACATCTCTTTGGAAAAAGGGACGTTATCAGCAGTCATTGGCCCAAATGGGGCTGGAAAAACAACTTTGTTAAGAGTGATCTCAAAACTTGAAGAACCTGACAGAGGTAAAATTTTCTTTATGGAAGAGCGTATAGATGAATTAGAGCCTTATCAAATAGCAGCAAGAGGTATTATCCACTGTCCAGAAAGACGTAAATTATTCTATGATATGACTGTCTTAGAGAATCTAAGAATAGGTGGATATCTTATTAAAGATAAAGCAAGATTTAATGAATTATTGGCAGAAATTTTTAATATTTTTCCTCGTCTAAAAGAACGACAAAGTCAACGTGCTGGTACTTTAAGTGGTGGTGAGCAACAAATGCTTGCAATCGGTCGGTCGCTTATGGGAGATCCTAAATTATTGTTAATGGACGAACCTTCCTTAGGTTTAGCTCCAAAGGTTAAAACTACAATCTTTAAAGCAATTGAAAAAGTAAAAGAGAAAGGTATGACAATACTTTTAGTTGAACAAGACGCTGTTTTAGCTATGGAAGTTGCTGATTACATCTATATCCTTGAAGATGGAAAAGTAGAAATGAGAGGTACTAAGGAAGAATTAAAAAGAGAACCAAGAATAAAGGAGGTTTATTTAGGAATATAGGAGGGATAATATGTCAGAATCATTAGAAAAATTGTTAAGAAACGCTCGAACTGATTTGGTACTTTCTCGAGCAGAAAAAGATCCATCTGTGATTAATGAATTGATCAAATATCTAAATAGTGAAAGTAGATCTGTACGATTCAACACAATCTTAATTTTAGGGAAATTAGGAAACCAGTCAGAAACAGCTATTGAAAACCTTATCGGATGTTTAAATGATGAGGATTGGAGCATTTGCCGAGAAACTGCCAGAACTTTAGGAAATATAGGAAATGTAGCCGAAAAAGCTATTCCAGAATTAACTAAATTCATTAATGATAAGGAAGTCTCTATTAGAAAAGCAGTAACGCAATCTCTCGGACAAATTGGAAGTGCTAAGTATGAAGCTGTTTCAACACTTCTTAATGCTTTACAAGATCAAGATGCAGAAGTGAGAATTGAAGCGGCAAAATCTTTAGGTATGATTGGAAATGAAGCGTATCCTGCGATTCCAGAGCTAATGGAGGCTCTTAAAGATGTTAATTGGGAAGTTCGTTCTACTGTTGCGGATGCAATTAGTAAAATAGGAAAAAATGCAGAAAAAGCAATACCTTCATTAATTAAATCTTTAGGGGATGACGATTGGAGAGTTAGACATAAAATTATGGATACTCTCGTTGAAATAGGAGAAGCATCTATACCCCCACTTTTAGAGGTTCTTAATCAAAATGATCCGATTGTTAGAAAAACAGCAGCAGAAACATTAGGAGATATAGGAATTGCGAAAAAAGAAGTCATTGAAGGATTATCCAAACTCCTTAATGATAGAAAGGAGGCTGTTCGTGGCACAGCTGCCGATTCTCTTCGAGACATTGGAAAAGAAACAATTCCAATATTACTTAATAACTCAAATGAGGCAAAAAGGAAAATGAAAATAATTATCTTATCTGCTATTGGTGGTATGGGAGAAAATGGAGAAAATGCTATTCCGGATATCATAAAATATTTGCAATCATCTAAAAAATCTATTCGAGCAGAGGCAGTAAGAACTTTGGGTAAAATTGGGATTAATTCAAAAAAAGTAGTTTTTGCTCTTAAAGATGCTTTAGAAGATCCAAAAAAGGATGTTCGTCGTGAAGCAGCTTTATCTCTTGGTAATTTAGGAGAAACTGCTGAAGATGCAATCCCTGCTTTAATTAAATCTTTGGATGATAAAAAGCCAGATGTAAGGTGGAGGGCTTCTGAAGCTTTAGGCAAAATAGGGATAAGTACACCAAATATTATAACTGGTTTAAAAGGTTTAATTCATGATGAATGTGATTATGTTTGTGAATCTGCAATAAATTCATTAGATTATCTTGAAGAAGATTGATATAAATTTAATAATTAAAATTCTAAATAAATAAAATTTAAAAATAAGAGAAAGGTTTAAAAAATGAGTGAAAATCCATATGAGAAAAAACCATGGTTGAAACATTATGATGAGAATGTTCCTCATCATATAGATTATCCAGAAATGAATATTTATGAATTTCTTGATAAGGCTGCGAAGGATTTTGGAAGGAATACCGCTATTTGGTTTTTGAAAAATAAAATTTCGTATAAAAATTTTAAAGATATTGCAGATCGTCTTGCAAACGCGTTAGTTAGCCTTGGCGTTAAAAAAGGAGACAGAGTTGCACTAATGTTGCCAAATTTCCCCCAATACCTTTTTAGTTTCTATGGGATTTTAAAGGCTGGAGGGATTGTTACTGCGTGTAGTGTTCTCTATACAGAACATGAATTAGCTTATCAATTAAATGATGCTGGAGCTGAAATAATAATTGCATGGGATAATCAATTGGAAAAGATTAATAAAATCAAAGAAAGAACACGTTTAAGGCATATTATAATAACTAATGTACTTGATTATTCCCCAGATCCTCCTATTAGACCTCCTGAAATATCTGGAACCATTCAATTCATAAATTTAATAAGAGATGCTAAACCAAAGCCTCCAAAATTTGAAACTAATGCTAAAGAAGATATCGCCATTTTACAATATACTGGAGGAACAACTGGTCTTCCAAAAGGTGCTATGTTAACACATCACAATATAGTATCAAATTGTGTAGCTGTAGCTGCATGGGTAGCTGCAGAAACAGAGAGAGGAAAAGATACTGCCTTAACAAATCTACCGTTATTTCATATTTATGGGATGACTGTTTGTATGAATACTCCTATCTATAATGCTGCCACAATTGCTTTAAATCCTGATCCAAGAGATCAAAAATCACTTTTTGAAATAATAAAAGCAACTCAACCCGCATTATTTCCTGGAGTTCCAACAATGTATATGCGTCTTTTAGAGAGAGATGATTTAGAGGATTATGCAAAGGATTTAAAATCAATTAGGGTATGTAATACTGGAGCAGCACCTATGCCTCCTGAAGTTTTAAAAGAATTTGAAGAAAGAACAGGTGGAAAAATATTAGAAGGATATGGTATGACTGAAACATCTCCCGTTACACATAGTAATCCAGTTAATGGATTAAGGAAAATTGGTTCAGTTGGACTCGCATTCCCTGATACGGAAGTAAAACTTGTGGATATAGATGATTATACAAAAATCGTTCCATTCGGTGAACAAGGGGAGATTATGATTAAAGGCCCACAAGTTATGAAAGGATATTGGAATAAACCAGAAGAAACAGAAAATCAGATGAAGGATGGATGGATTTTAACTGGTGATATCGGAAAGCTTGATGAAGATGGGTATCTTTACATAGTAGATAGGAAAAAAGATATGGTAAATGTAAGTGGATTTAAAGTTTATCCTAGAGAATTAGAAGATGTCTTATTTGAATATGAAGCTATTGAAAATGCGGCTGTCATTGGAGTTCCAAACCCAGAACTGAAAGGTAGCGAATTAGTGAAAGCATATATTGTTTTAAGTGATGGATTTCAAGAAAGTGAAGAGATGAAAGCAAAAATTAAAGATTTTTGCAGAAAGAATTTAGCACCGTATAAAGTTCCTAAATTAATAGAATTTAGAAAAGAGCTACCAGAAACATTAGTAGGAAAAGTTCAACGAAAAGAGCTTAAAGATATTGAAGCTAAAAGGAGAGGGGAAGAAGTTTAAAAATTTTTCTATTATTTTAATACGATTTCATCGTTCAACTATAGAATATAATTAAAAACATATTTTTAAAATATTTTTTGTCATTTTTTATTATTCTTCATTTTATCTATATCAAATAATTGTTAGATTTTCATCAGTTTTTCTTAAACTAAATTCAAATCCTTTATGTTAGATCAATAATTACTGGAAAAAATTTATTAAGAATTCAAAAGGAAAATCTAAATAAACATGAAAGAATTAGCTTTCATGAATTAAATTAAATTTATAATCGAAATAAACTAAAAAATTAAAAAAATGGAACCAGATATAACTATTAATCCTTGGGTAAGTGCTAAGAAAAAATTGGCAATCGCTGCCGAAGAAATAGATATGAATCCTAATACTTTGGAATATTTAAATAAGGTTGAGCGATCCTTAATTGTATCGATTCCAATACGCATGGATAATGGAGATTACGCAATTTTTGAAGGTTATCGTGTCCAACATAGTACACTCAGAGGGCCTGCCAAAGGAGGAATCCGTTATGGCCCTAATGTTACTCTTGATGAGATTAAAGCCTTGGCATTCCTAATGACATGTAAAACTTCGTTATTAGGATTACCATTAGGAGGAAGCAAAGGAGGAGTTAGAGTTGACCCAAAAAGTTTAAGTGTGAAAGAAATTGAAAGAATAACAAGAAGATATACTTCTGAGATAATAAATATTATAGGACCAGATATAGATATTTTAGCTCCTGATATGAATACAGATTCCCAGGTTATGGCATGGATATATGATACGTACTCAGTAAATAAGGGTAGATCAATACCAGGGGTTGTCACAGGTAAACCCACTGAGATAGGTGGGTCCGCTGGAAGATCCACAGCTGCTGGAATAGGAATGTATTATGTATTTGAAGATTTATGTAAAAGAGAAAATATAAGTATGGATGGAATGAAAGTTGCCATTCAAGGTTTTGGTAAAGTAGGAATGACTGTAGCACAAATTTTAAATGAAAACGGATTGCATATAATAGCTGTTAGTGATTCAACAGGAGGTATCTATTCGGAATCAGGTCTTAATGTAAGTAAAATGATTGATTGGAAAGCTCAAGGAAATTCTCTAAATACATATTCTGAGGATTCTGTTAAAAATAAAACAAATAAAGAATTATTAGAACTAAAATGTGATGTATTGGTTCCTGCTGCTGTAGAAAATCAAATTTATAGCGGAGATGCTGATAATATAAATTGCAGAATACTGCTAGAAGGAGCAAATAGCCCAACAACTTCAAAAGCAGATAAAATCCTGAATGAAAAAGGGATCCGTGTTATTCCAGATATCTTAGCAAATTCGGGAGGAGTTATCGTCTCTTATTTTGAATATGTCCAAGATATTCAATCATATTTCTGGGATCTTGACCGTATTAATAAAGAGATGAAACATGTAATTTTAAATGCTTTTAAGGAAGTTTATCGAATTTCAAAGGAATGTAATGTCTCAATGAGAACAGCAGCTTATATGTTAGCTGGAGAACGGCTAGCTAAAACATATGAATTAAGAGGGTTATTCCCTTAAAAAAATAGATAAGGTGAAAAAAATGAGTAAAGAATTAGATCCATTTGAAATGGCAAAAAAGCAAATTGATATAGTGGATAAAGAAATTAACTTAGATCCTAACATTAAATTACGTCTTAAAAATGTAGAGAGAGCATTATTAGTGTCGATTCCAGTTGAGATGGAAGATGGTAGTGTAGAAATTTTTGAGGGATTTAGAGTACAGCATTCCACTGTCCGAGGTCCTGGTAAGGGTGGTATCAGATTTTCCCCGAAAGTTAATTTAAGTGAGGTTAAAGCATTAGCTACCTGGATGACTTGGAAAACTAGTCTTTTAAATCTACCTCTTGGGGGAGCTAAAGGAGGAGTATGCTGTGACCCTCATAAAATGACTAAAAAAGAAATAGAAAGAATGACAAGAAGATATACCGCAGAAATTATTAACGTTATTGGTCCAGATATAGATATTCCCGCACCAGATGTAAATACTAACTCACAAATTATGGCTTATATTATGGATACTTATTCGGTGAATAAAGGCCGACCAGTTCCGGGTGTTGTTACAGGCAAACCAATCGAGATCGGAGGCTCTGTTGGAAGGGGTCCAGCAACAGGAATGGGATTGTATTATGTTATTGATGCTATGTGCGAAAAATTAGGATGGAAATTAGAAGATCAATCTACAGTGGTACAAGGATTTGGAAATGTTGGTGGAACAATAGCAGGATTGCTCTATAATAGAGGATGCAAAGTCCTTGCGGTTTCTGATATATCTAGTGGCATTTACTGTAAAGATGGTTTAAATGTAGAAGAGCTTCTAAAATGGACAGCGGAGGGAAATTATCTTAAAGATTACAATAATAAAGATTATAAATTGATTAGTAATGATGAATTGCTAACCACTGAATGTGATATATTAGTACCAGCTGCTATTGAAAACCAAATAACTCTTAAAAACGCCGATAGAATTCGTACGAAAATTGTATTAGAAGGCGCGAATGGGCCTACTACACCAGAAGCTGACGAAATACTTCATAAAAAAGGTATTTATGTTATACCAGATATTCTAGCAAATAGTGGTGGTGTTTGTGTTTCCTATTTTGAATATGTACAAGATATTCATGCATATTTCTGGGATTTAGATAGAGTAAACCAAGAGCTAAAGAAAATCATAGTTGGTGCTTTTGAAGAAGTTTATAATGTTAGTAAAGAGCGACATGTAAGCATAAGAACGGCAGCTTACATAATAGCGGTATCCAGAGTTGCTAGAGCAATAGCCTTAAGGGGTTTATTTCCATAATTTAGAAACAAATCTTAATCTATTCTTTTTTACTATTTTTTATTTAATTTTCTTTTATGAAGTGTCCTTGCCAGAAATTATAGACAAATTGAGTTTGATCTCTTAATTAAATAGATTCATATATGTCATGAGAAGCCTTATAATTTATTATTATCTAATTATATAATCTTCTTTTACCTGTTTGAAACTAAAATTTTTAAAATATTACACCATTCTTTCTATGTAATATTTTCTCACATTTTAGTACAATTTTTAGAATGAGGGATTTTAATGAATGAGAATATACATAATAGGGAAGATAAGGTAAAAGCAGTTATAATTGCTAGTTCAGAAGGAATTCCTTTAGTTTCTGTTAAAGTAGATGAAAAATTCAAAGAAGATCTAATTGCTCCTTTCTTTTCTGCGATTAAAAATTTTTCAGAAGAACAAATTGGAACTTTGAATGAATCTCTTATTAAAGGAGGAGATTCTGATGTATTAGTTGTTCATCACCATAATCTTATTTTAATCGCAATAATGGATAGTTCGCTTCAAAAGCAAGGTATAAATGAAGAAGCTAAAGAAGCCTTAGATATTTTCTATAAAATGTATGAGGAAGAAATTGAAACGATAGATAAAAGTTGTTTAGATTTAACTATTTTTAAAAGGTTCGAAGTTCTCCTAGAAAAGCAAATCTGCTTTTCCAAGATATTTAGCACTTTAAGAAAGTCATAAATATCTAAATTTAAAAATAAAAATTAAGGGTTTCTTCATTAATTTATAAAATACTATAATGAAATGTTAAAAAAATCTAATTTTGCTCAGAATTTAATAAAAGCTCATTTAATTGTCATTCTTCGTCAATATAATTACATTTGTAAGCTTTTTTGAAAAAAATCTCTCTACTTTTGGAAAGTATATAAATATCAAAACATCCTATTATTTTATTGAAAATGAAACCAATAGAAAATTTAAAATGGGAGAAATCTTATAATTCTCAAGTAGCAAGAAATATTGGTTTTATAACTTATGAAGAACAAGAGAACCTTAGAAAAACCTACATAGCGGTTTTAGGAACTGGAGGACATGGAGGACCTCTTGCAGAACATTTGGCGAGAATAGGATGCGAAAGCTTACTAATATGTGATAATCATAAATTTAAACATTCTGATTTAAATCGAGAATTATGTACTTTAAAAGATATAGGACGCTTTAAAGTCGACATTCTAGGGAATCGATTAAAGAATATTAATCAAAATATAAATGTGAAAAAAGCATATGAGATTACTCAAAATAATATTAAGTCACTTTTAAAGAACGTCAAGATAGTTGCTCTTACTTTAAATGATCCAGTAACATCGATATTGATTGCCCGCTATTGTAGAGAGAACGATATTCCAATGATAGAAGCATGGGGTGTCCCTTATCTTTATTCTTTGTGGTTTACAAAAAATAGTAAAGATTTTGAGAGTTGTTATGGACTCTATACAAATCATTTAACAATGGAACAAATACAAAATTCTAAAGAAGTCCAAATGCATATCTTTGATGCATTTATCCCCAAAATACTTAAGTTTCCGGGATTAGAAGAAACTGTCAATCGAGAAAAAGGTGTGATAAATGCTATGGTAGATGGCAAATTATCATTAAGATCTTTTGCTCCTATGGCTAGAATTAGTGCATCATATTTAGCATTTGAAATTGTTTATGCAGGAATACTAAAAGTGAAACCTATGAACTTAGCCCCTAAAGTTGTAGGATATGATTATCTAAGAATGAAGCCAATCGAGTTTGAGTTATAGAGATTTTTAAAAATGAAATTATTTTTGATTTATTTGTCTTAAAGTAAGATTTTGGTTTGAATCTTAATAATAAATATCCTATATTATTCGTAATTAATTTAAGAAGATAGTCTTCTAGAATATCGTAAATGATCTGAAATGTTATAGAGATTATATTTAAATTTTTATAACCTATTAATTTAATTGAAACTATTTCAAATAAATATAATTAAGTTGAGAAAAATTTCGCAAGATTACCATATTGTTAAAGTCATAATTGATGGTCGCGGAGGAGTTGGTAAAACTACTATGCTTAAATCATTGACTAGTGGAAATTTTGATCCTAAAACTGAGATAACAATCGGTGTGGACTTTTTTTCAAAACAATATAATTTATTTGATTATAATGTTCTTGGTTTATTTTGGGATCTTGGTGGAGTAAACCGTTTTGATTTCTTAAGAGAATCATTCTATGATGGAGCACATAGCATTATCTTAGTTGGAGATCTGACCCGATCAACTACATTTGAGGATTTGAAATATTTTATTGATACTGCGAAAAACGTAAATATAAATTCTGATCAAATAATATTAGTTGGAAATAAAACCGACTTATTTGATTTTAGAAGTATTATCCCATCTTATTTAGAGTTGTTTTCGGAACAATTTGAAGTAGCAGAATTAATTGAAACCTCTGCTCGATTTAATGATAATCTTGAATTAGTTTTTGAGCTTGCAATTGCAATAGGCTTACATAAACAAGGAATTCTTAAAGATAATATTTTCGAAGACTATAAAGAAACATTTGAAAATAGAATCCAAAAACCTGTACTAGATCCTTCTCAAAAGATTGTTCGAAAATGTTGGGAATGTAAAAGAACTCTTTTTTTCAGTGAGTTTAGCTCTACTAATTCTTCCATATCTAAAGAAAGATTAATTAATTTATGGGAGAGCAATTATATCGAGTTTCTTTGTTGTTCATGTTATAAAAATAAAGAAAAAAACAATATATGAATAACGTAATTTCACCAAGAGAGAGACAAAATTTTTTATATACAACTAGATTTAATTAATTTAGGTTTTAATTATTAAATGAGGAATTTAATGAAAACAAATGTATCCATATGACCCTTCGGGAATTTTCTTCGCTATTGCTGGTGTAGTTGGATTTGTCATAATTATAGCAATCATAATTATTATAATTTTAGGAAAGGCAATTCATAAAAATATACAAGAAATGAAGGAAAAACCTGAATATAATTATCCTTATTCCCCCGGAACTCAAAATTTACCCCAAATATCTAATCCTTATCATTTAGAACAACCCAATGAAAGTAATAATGTTCAACCTCAAAATGAGAGTAAAGAAGAAACAACAAGTTCTTTTAAATTTTGCGGTTACTGTGGCGAAAAAATGCCTGGAAATGCTAAATTTTGTCCAAGCTGTGGTGCAAAGACTTAAATTAACCCAAAATTCTTATTATAATTTATTTTCACATTTATTAAATATATCTATTTGTACTTAAATTCAACATACTAAAATTATCTGAAAAGAAATTTAATGTTATAATTTTCAGAAAGAATTTTAGCTAATGAAACATAGATCACAGATTTTTCCAGTAATTCCTTTTCCACTCAACATAATTAAGGTTTTCAAAAGAAGATTTTGCCGTAATAACGGTACTTTGATTTATAATGTCAGTAATAATATTTTTTGAATAAATAATTAAATTTATGTAAGACAAATTTAGAGGATAGTAATAAAAGATTTAAATTTGAATTTGAAATATTAGATTTAATAGAAATTTTAAATTCTCTCGAATTTGAAAATAACTTAATTAAAGAATTTCAAATTAATTTTAACTAAAACTTTAGCATGAAACTAAAATTTGATAAAAGAGATAAACAAGGAATTAAAAATAGTTTTAAATCTTATAAATGGGAAAAAATACCTAGATTATTTATATATTTAGTAGGATTCTTTACAATTTTTTTATATTTCTGGTGTTGGATCGGTCTTTTAATAGGTATCATTTATTTTATATTTTCAAAAACCTCAGCTTGGAAGAGGAACGGTATTTTTCTTTCATTTTCTATTTCTTTTGTAAATGTACTAATTTTTTATTATAAGGGGTTTCCTCCTCTAAACATAGCTATATGGTCTGGGATAGGTTTAATGTTTGCATATACGTTAATTCTATTTATTGTAGAAATTTTGAAGAGAAAATCACAATTATATATTCAGAAAACATCAAACCTTTTTTCAAAGTTTAACCGTTATACGAATAAACAAAAAAACGTTATCAAAGCAATCATTCTATTTATTCCTATCATTTCTTGGACATGGATTAATGTAGATTTTGAAGTAATGTTCGATAATAACCCACAGATGTTATGGGTTCATATCCCCTCAAAAGTGGAAGTTGGAGAATCATTTGATATAACAGTGGAAGTTTGGGACCAGTTTGAACGATTGAGTGCGGTATATAAGGGGAGTGTTGCTTTTTCTATTGTCTCATATAATTTATCGACCTTAAATGAGATTAATTCTGATAAAATCCAAGCTAATTTACCAAAGGATTACACATTTTCTGGACAAATTTTTGATTCTGATATGGCATATAATATAAAGGATGGTAAAGACAATGGGATAAAAAGGTTTCATGCTTGGATTGCTACTCCAGGTATTCATTACATTTTAGTAAGAGATAGTTATACTAAAAATACATATTACAGCAATCCCCTTATTGTAAAGGAATTCAGTGAAAACGAAAAAAATATTTATTGGGGAGATCTTCATACTCATTCGGACCTTTCAGATGGTAGTGGCACAGCAGAACATTGCTTTAATTATGCACAAAATGTTGCACAGTTAGATTATTATGCACTCACAGATCACGGAGAAATTATGCTTTTTAATCCAACTTCTTTCAATCATTTAGAATCGGCAACCAATGATGCATATCAACCAGGAAGTTTTGTTACCTTTCATGGCATCGAATGGACGCAAGTGAGTACTGGGCATTATATATGTATTTTTAGTGGGAATAAACTCTTAAAATCTCCCATTGTCTCATATTTAACAATTCCTACAATAAATGGTCTCTGGAATGCACTAGATGAATTTACATCAAAAACTGGATGTTCTGCACTAGCTCTTCCACATCATACTACAAAAAAATCTTATATTCAAGATTGGACATATATTAATCCAAAGTATGTAAAAATAGCTGAAGTTACCTCAGTTCATGGGGAATTTTTATTTGAACAAAGAAATGAACTAAATTATAGAGGTGCTATTGATGCTCCTCCTACCTATACATATGGTAGTTCTATAAATGATGCATTCACAATGGGTTATAGAATGACACTTTATGCTTCGAGTGACGGTCATGATGGTCATCCAGGACACAGTTTAAGTCATACACGAGCTTATATTGGACATCAGAGACCTTTTAGTCTTTGGCACACTCGAAATGAACATCCATATACGGGAGGATTGACTGCTGTATATTCAGATAACTTAACTCGCGATGGAGTTTTTAACGGGTTACAAAACCAAAGAATTTATGCAAGTGCTGATCATGGACGTCCCATACTAACATTTATGATTAATTCAACTAAAGTTGGTGATGGCTCCACATTTGTTGCATCTAATCAATATTCTCATAGAGAACTTAATATCTTTTTAGCACAGGATGGAGCTCCTGTCGCTTTGGATTACCATGCTGCAAAAGTAACCCCTAATTGGATTCCAAACTGGAAAGCTTCCATAGAAATTATAAAGAACGGAAAATTTTGGGACACTATTAATATTAACTCTCCCATTCAAAATATTACGATAATTGATAAAGAACCCATAAGCGGAACTTCTTTTGAGTCCAATTGCATTTTTAAAAACGGGAAATGGTATATTAATAGTTATAGCGATAATCCAATTGATCCTACTTCATTAAATACCAATGGGTTTGACTATTATTTAGTGAGAGTAATAGGAGATAATGGAAGGACTTCTTATATCGGTCCAATTTGGGTAGAATATTAAAATAAGTTAACAGAATGAAAATAACTAGTGATAGTTTCCAATAATATTTATATATTTGAATTTCTTATTTTTCATTATGATAAAGACATGTCCAGAATGTAAAAAAGTTTTAAATGCAGAATTCATAATATGTCCAAATTGCTATCATTCTTTAGATAATACACTTTTACCAGAAAATGATAGAAAGCTCTTAGAGAAAGAATTAAAATCAATTAAATATGATAAGGACGCAACAATTTTAGGGTTGTTTATAGTACCAGTGTTTTTTATATATATGATGTTTATAACATTGCCCTTTTTTATTTTTATCGCAGTACTAGCCATTCCAATCGAAATATTACTAATTTTTAATTTATTTAAATATTTCAATAAGGAACAAAATTTAATTAAAAAAAGTCCGACATAGTAGAGCTGTATATCTTACTCAATATAGAACACTTCAAATGATTTTCTGTAAAATAATT
>JARRLT010000052.1:0-25197 GCA_037386725.1 Promethearchaeota archaeon | reverse complement strand
TCCATGGTGGTTTAGATAAGATATTCCTGGTACTGAGGAATAATCCCCATTATGATGGATTTTTTGTATGAGTTGTATAAATATATTTTCACCTTCACCCATAATTACAATATCTACACCAAGAGTGAGTGTATCTTTTGGTCTGCCGGTTGGATGAGGTCCACCTGCACAAATTATAATTCTATTTCCAAATTTGCGCCTAATCTTTGAAATTAAAGATTTTATCTGCCAGATTTGAGTTGTGAAAAATGAAACTGCAAGAAGTATATTTAAATGTGATTTTATCAATTGCTTTAATTTATTTATCAACTTATTGTTGTCTCTGATAAAGAAGACATCAATTTCAGATAAATCGTCATTAGTTTCTAAAGCTCCTATTAGAGCATTTAGAGAATAAATGTTATCCTTCTTATATAAAACAACAAGTGCGGTTTTTTCCACGAGTAATCAAAATGTAGTTTTTTAAAATCTTAAAATCTATATTGCATAATTTTTTATCAATTAAAAACCAATAATTAATCGACTAAATCAAATTTAATAGAATAGATTTTCTTGTAGAAATATAATATATAAATTAAAGATAATGATAAACATGATACTCAACTGGTTTATAGCAGAAAATGTATCAGAAGTGGGTGTTTCCTTTTTTGATTTTTATAGTATTGGTCATATATGTATGGGAATTGGTGTTTTCTTGTTTTTTTCCCTCTTCTATACGGTTCCTATGTCAAAACAAGAAGGATATAAACAAGTAGGAATGCCCTTATGGGTTGTATGGATTATTACAGTCATCATTGGTATAGCGTGGGAGTTTTTGGAGAATATAATCTTCTATGAGTGGGGTATTAAGTTTGAGGGCCGTCGAGATAGTCTTTTAAATGTAATTAGTGATATTATGCTTGTGGGTGTTGGAGGTTTAAGTACTTGGCTTTTTGCTCATTTAATCTTTAAACACCATAAGAAAGTTTGGCCATACTACCTATTTGGAATTATCGGTTTCTCAATATGGTTGGGATTTTTTATTATTGCTCGATATCTTTTTCTCTAGAATATCTCCTTTCTTTTTACACTTTATCAAAATAAAAATAAGAGTTAAAATGGATTACATAACGAAATATATTGAATTTTCACAAGGAAATGTCCCAATAGTTATTTCTGTATCGCATGGTGGAGAATTAAATCCTAAAAGGATCCCTAATCGTCAATCGGGGGTTCAAGGAATTGATAAAAAGACAAATGAATTAGCTAAAGACTTATTAAATGAATTTTCTGAATTATCTTCAAAAGACTATAATTCACAAATTAAACCTTCTTATATTTTATCAAGGATAGCGAGAATTAAAGTTGATTTTAACAGACCTTTAGAAAAAGCATTTAATCAAGATTCAGAATTAGCTAAAAGGATTTATAATTATTATCATAATAAATTAAAGGAGTTTGTAGAATATAATATAACAAATTTTGGAAAATCTCTTTTAATAGATATCCATGGATTTGAAAAAGAAATGAGACCAGAAGGTTATAGGGATGTTAATTTGGTTTTGGGAACTAATAATTTAAAATCTTTGTTTGATTATGAGGTTCGGAAGAAAGATTGGGATAAAAATGTACGAGGTCTAATTGTTGATCGCTTTTTAAAACTTGGCATTCCGATAGCCCCAGGTCATGCAAGAAGGAAAGAATATGTCCTCAAAGGAGGCTACATTACAAGAAAGTATGGATCTTCTAATTTTAAAGGAAGTAAGGCAATGCAAATCGAATTTTCTGACACTATTCGGATCAATAATAATAGTTTAAAGAAAACGGTGCTCAAGAATCTCGTTGAAATTTTATATAGGAGCTTTTTGTGCTAATAATTTAATTTAAATCTTGAAAAAAATTTTTGGAATCATAGAAATATTTTAAAATTAATTAAAACTTCACAAATTAAATAATTCATTTAAAATATTCTATAAAAAAAGAGTCAGAGACATTTGGAAAATGATAAAATCGGCTTTTGCTTTGATCTAGATGGAACGTTAATTTGAAGAACTAAATCAGCTTAAAAATTTGTGAGAAATATAATCTTGTAATTGATGATGAAACAGGAAAAGAAATCGATGAATTAACTTATAAAATAATGCATGGGGAAAATCAGAAAAATCTTGCAATGAAAGTAATGTGGGGGATCTTTAAAGTAATTGGTTTGAATTTTTTTCAAAGAATTAATGCGTTATTATATACTTCAAAAATCTTTAAGAGTGAATTAGAAAACATTAAAATTTACGATGGTATAGAGGAACTTTTTGAGTTTCTTGAAAGTA
Organism: Promethearchaeota archaeon; assembly: GCA_037386725.1. GTDB lineage: Archaea > Asgardarchaeota > Lokiarchaeia > Sigyniarchaeales > SOKP01 > JARRLT01. Next base: position 22,894 of record JARRLT010000052.1, on the reverse strand, counting down.
AACGATATCCTTTTATAATAGCCACAACTTCTTCACAATCTGAAGTTGATGACAGATTATCGAAATTTCCCCGATTCTTTGAGAAATTAAAGGGAAAAATAATTTCACGTTCAGATGTTGAAAATTTAAAACCAGATCCAGAGAGTTTGTTGAAAGCATCAGAAATGATGGGACTTCACCCTAAAAGGGTTGTTATGGTCGGCGATATGCATAGCGATATTTTAATGGGAAAAAATACAGATTCCGTTACGATTGCCGTACTTACAGGGATATTTAAGAAAGAGGATTTTGAAAAATATCACCCAGATCTCATTCTTTACTCTGCAGCTCAAATTCCCGATAATATAAGCAAAATAAGACAATTGATAAATTCAAAATGAAAACATTTTCACATTTTAATAATTTAATCTAAATCTGAATAACAAGAGTAATTAGAATATAATCCTAATTGACATAAGAAAATAGTTTTATTGAAAATTATAAATATCAAAATTGCTTTTATAATTTAGATAAGAATATATAACTTTATATTAATTTACTATGGATAATCCGGTTGATATTAACGATATTGAAGCTTTTATTGATGGTTTGAAGGTTTCTTTTGATTCTTTAGATCAGATCGAACCTAATAATTCAAAAGGATTTCAAGCTCAACTTGCTAAAGCAATTTCCGAACTTCGGTTAAAAAGAGTCTCACATATTGAACCATTACCTAAAATGCTTGGACACATAACAAAGGAAGATTTAAAAGAATTTTTTCTTGAAGAGCTAAATCAGCTTAAAACTTTGTTAGAAGAAAACAATTATCATCACCGGAAAAGATTTGAATTAGTCATGAAAATCACCAAACTTCGAGAAAAAATCAATAATTTTTAACTTATTCGGATGATATATACTGTTATTAAATTTCAACCAAAAATTTTAATATCTCATAATGTAATTTATATTTGGTTTAGCAAATGTTAATAGATGTACATTGTCATATCAACTTATATCTGGTTTTAGATGAAATTTTAAGAGATTCCACAAAAGAGGGAGTAAACAAAATCATCGGAGTTTCTATGAGTGAATTAAGTTTAAATCGAATAATAGAACTTTCGAAAAAGTATAAAATGATTTACCCTGCGCTTGGAATTCATCCAGAGGAAGTTTCTATCAACAAAAATATCGAAGAGAATTTAGATAAAGTTACAGATTTTATTAGAAAAAATAAAGAAGTTACCTGTTGCATTGGAGAAATAGGTTTAGATCATCATTTTATAAAAAATAAGGAATTATATCCTCTTCAAGAAAAGGTATTTAAAAAGATGTTAGATCTAGCTCAGGAATTATCTTTACCAGTTAACATTCACAGTAAAGGGGCAGAAGAAAAAATCTTTGAATTATTACCCTCTTATGATTTACCTAACGTTAATATTCATTGGTTTTCTGGTCCTGAAGAATATTTAAAAATAGGAACAGAAAGAGGATACTATTTTTCAATCACTCCAGCAATATCATACTCACCAATGGTTAAAAAGGTTGCTTCATATGTTAATTCAAATCATCTTCTCCTGGAAAGTGATGGACCGGTAAAATTCTCTGATATTACAGGAACTCCATCAATGCTAAGGAGTGTTCTTCGTAAGGTTGCACAAATTAAAAAAATCAACGAAGAAAATCTAGAACAACAAATAGAAAAAAACACTATGAAAGTTTTTCCTAAGATTTTTTAACGGATTGAATCATTTCCATTAGTTTCAAGAATTTACATCAAAAATACTAACTAAAAATCTATTAGAAAATTTAGTTTTAAATTTAGATTTCTAAATTAATTATAGTTATTAATTGTAGTAAAATCAATTTTACGTATGTAAATACTTTCATTAAGTGTTTCCCTTAATATAAAAGAAAGGATGAATAAAATTAGACATCAAAAATATTAAGATAAATGTGATAAAAAGTAAATATGAGTATTGTATTCTATGGAGCAGGAGCTATTGGATCCAACTTAGCTGGTTGGTTGAGTGAGCATTATGATCCTGTTTACTTGTTAGCAAGAGGAGAGAATGCCAGCACAATAAAATCAAGGGGTTTGATTCTCTACGAAATGGAGAAGGAAAATTCTATAAATATTCCGATTAAAGTAATAACAGATTTAAATGAAATTAAACCGCCAGAATTTATTGTTATATCAGTTAAAAATTACGACCTTGAGGAAGTTGCTAAAGATATACATGAAAAATTAGGAGATGCGCCAATTGTTATTGGTTTGCAAAATGGTATAGAAAATCAAAAAATATTGCCTAAATATTTCTCAAAAGTTGTTTATGGCGTCATTATGTTTTCAGGTTGGTATGATGAACCAGGAATTTTCGGAAACCGAGGAAAGGGAGAGATTATATTGGGAACTCCAACCAATGAAAGGCAGGAGATAATTGAAAAAATTAAGGACATATTTATTTTAGGCTTTCCTACAAAAATTTCTAAACGATTTAATGATACCGTTCATTCTAAATTAATTCTAAACAATGCAAATTCGATTTTTACATTGATCGATAATAACAATTTAACCGAAAAGAAGAGATACAAGACTGTACAATTATTTATTTACACTTTTTTGGAGGGTATTGAAGTTTTGAAAAAAGCAGGATATAAGGAGTATCGATTAAAAGGTTTTCCACCTTGGAAATTAATTAAATTAGCTAAAAAAATAGGAAAGGGAATATTACTTCGGGCTTTTAGTAATAGCATAAAATATGCTTGGTTCAATAGTATGGCACAAGATATAGTAATTCGTAAAAGAGGGAAATCAGAAATTGACTCATTAACCGGTTATTTCATAAGATTAGCAGAAAAATATAATATTGATGTTCCAATTAATAAAACTCTTTATAACCTTTGTAAAGAAGAGTTCGCAAAGACCCCATTCAAACCATTAGATGTGGATATAATTTTTAATAGAATTAATGAAAACTTGGAGGAAAAAACTAAAATCTAGCTATTTAACCACATTTTCTGCTTAAACACAATCGCTGGTTTCGTTCTCTCTGAATAAATAAAGTTATCTCCTTTTAAGGTATCTCCATACTTATCTTTAAAGTCTTGAAGACTCCCTGCATCAAGTGAACGAGTTCGACAAGCTTCTATGCAAATCGGTAACTTTTTTTCTCGAAAACTGTCTAAACAGTAGTTACACCTTGACATTTTTGATCCTTTTTCCGAACCAAATTGTGATGCATCAGAATTTGAGTTTATTCTTTATTCAGTTTATCATTAATTCCTGCAATTTTTTTGACCATTTCTTTCCTTGAATCGATGTCATATTGAGTAGTTATTGCAATATTTTCCATCACAGGAGAACCCCCACCATGATAACTTCCAAAGAGATGGACTCCACCCGTTGCAGAACAATACAAATCTCCAACATAACGCCAAAATTGTGCTGCATTTTCTGGGGAAATTTTTGGATTTCTCATAATATACTTATACAAGTGGTCTTTTAACTCTGGATTTACAAAATCCCTTTCATGAGGAAAGGTTGCAGGGATACCCCCTGAAAGATCCGTAATTATTTCAGCTTCACGAAATACATTTTCTCCTGATAAACACCTACCAACATTACAATAAATTGAATTAGGAATGTAACTTCCAGGACCATAGGGTATAAATCCAACCCCAGGCATATAAACTTCAGGTTTACCTAAATCCGAGGCAGTGTAGCCTGCAGCATAACCGAGTTCGGCAACCATAATCAACTCTGCTAGCTTTCTCCTTACATGCGAAGCTTTATGGATGTTATTATATTCAGCAGCTAAAGCTGCTGTTCCCACAACTAAATCTCCTATAGCAGGTTTACACCCAGAATAGCTATGGCGATGAAATAAGGCAAACAATAATGCAAGGGTACCAGCATGTTGATGTTCACCACAGAGAAATACACGTTCCCATGGAACAAATACATCATCAAAAATGATATAGGAATCTGTAGCCCCAGGCATAAAACCACGTTCAAAATACTCTCTCTTTCGCAAATTGTGAATGGTAACTACTTGTTTTACGCCTTCATAGTCTGCAGGTACTGCAAACGCAACTGCATAATCTTTATCCTCTGGTCTTAGTGCTCGAGTAGGGACAACTAAGATCTCATCCGATACAGAAGCCTCTGAAATGTGAAGTTTGCATCCACGAACTATAATTCCATCTGTCTTTTTTTCAACCACACGAACATACATGTCAGGGTCTTTCTGATCTGCAGGTCTTTTTATTCGATCTCCTTTAACGTCTGTTTGAGCACAAGCAGCTATCAAGTCTTCTTTTTGAAAGCGTTCTAACCATTTTTTAAAATTTTCATGATAATGTGTCGTCCCATTATTTGATTTATCGGCTTCATAGCTAACATTATAAACTGCATTGGTTCCATCGCACCCCATACATCGCTGAATGCATCCCCCGACTTTCTGACAGATCTTTCGTGTCATATCCTGCTTTTTATGAAGATCTTCTGTATTTTGGTGAATATGAGTAAATCTATTAATAATTTCTCCCGTGAGATGTGATTTTGCAAGAATCAAATCTTTAAATTCCGGATCGTCAACTACCTCAAATGTTGTACCGATTGTATTGATGCACGGTAAATGACGCTCATCTAATCGATCAATTTTTTCCCCATCATAGAAAATATTCTTTTTCATCTTGCTTAAATCTTTTATATAATCTTCTTTTGTTCTCAATTTTAAATCCCTTTATAGTATTTTTCTATTTTTAATATAATTTGAAAACTGTGATTTTTAATTGACCAAACCCGAATATAAAGTTTTTTATGGAATTTGGATATCGAATTTTGGAAATAATTTATCAATTATGAAGGATATGTAATCTAATCTAAAATATGTTAAGGAAATAAGTAAATAATTAAACGTGATCTGAGTTTGAATGATTTACTTTATCGAACTAAAATTCTTTCGAATAACCATTTCTGCATCTTTTATAATTCGTTCGATTAATTCATTTACATCTTCGATTTTATCTATGATTCCTATGGATTGCCCTAACAATACAGCCCCTGTCTCAATATCTCCATTATATACTCTATCATAGGCACCTGAATCTTTTACCCTTTGTTCAGTTGTGATTGATGCCTCATATGCAAGCATTTCTTCTTTACTTGTGGGAGCAGGATGTTCTAAAGCATACTTATTTTTATATAATCGAATCGGTCCAAAAGAACCAGTGAAAAGATCTGTATCTTGTGGTTGACCTGGTGGGATTAACGCTTTATATTTTGGATGAAATTCGCTTTGATTACTAGCAATAAATCTAGAACCCATTGCTATTGCCCCCGCTCCTAAAGAAAGAGCAGCTGCTAATGACTCCCCAGTTGCAAATCCTCCACATGCTATTTTAGGCAAGTTTGGAAAAAGCTTATTAATCTGTTGAAGTAATACAAGAGTTGAGACCTTTTCATAGCTCTGATGACCTCCTCCTTCAGTTCCAGTTACCACAATACCATCCACTCCAGAATCTATACACTTCTGTGCCAACCAAACAGCTGGAGCCACATGAAAATGTTTGATTTCTGATTTTTCTCTTAACTCTTTAAAAGATTTAGATTCTGGGAGGAATCGAGAGGAACCTGCTGAAGTTAACCAATATAGACATTGATCTCTCATCTTTGAATTGTTCATCACAATTTTAGGAAGATCTCTCACCATTTCTTCTACTCCTGGATTATTTCTTGAGGTTAGAATGTTAAGACCGAACGGTTTATCAGTGTGTTCTATCATATATTCTAGACTTTCCTTGTGTTCTTTAACGGGATCTGTTCCTACAATGTTTACATTTGAAAGTACCCCTAAGCCCCCAGCCTCGCTTACTGATAAGGCTAATTCACGTGTAAAGAAAGGACCCATAGGAGCACTGAGGATAGGATATTTAATTCCAAACATCTTAGTAATGTTCGTTTCAATCAATTTTATCACATTTTTATATTTAAACTAAAATCTATAAATATACTTAAATTATAATTGTATAAATATACACTGTATATTTAAAAACATTTTCTAATATTTTTAATTATTATCTTTAAAAATGACAAAAAACTGAGGAAAATTATGGACGTAAACGAATTTAATCATATAAAAGTTGAAAAAAATGAGGAAAATAATTATGTAGTGATTTCCATCAATAGACCCGACAAGCTAAATGCACTTGCTACAGACACTCTGCAAGAGATCGCAGACGCTCTTGAAGCCATGGCGTTGAAGAAAGATATCAGATGTGTTGTTTTAAGAGGAACAAAAGACTTCACGAAAAAACCCGCATTTTCTGCTGGAGCAGATTTGTCTTCTCGTGGTCATCAAGATATCGATCCAAAAAACTTGATGGATCAAAGTCACGCCATGTACTTAAGGCATAAGTATTATGATATCATCGAGAGATTTCCAAAACCTTTAATTGCTGCTGTAGACGGATACGCTTTAGGAGGGGGTTTTGAATTGGTATTAGTATGTGATATTGTTATAGCTTCGAAGAGATCTACATTTGGTTTTCCTGAGATTAATAGGGGAATCGCACCTTTTTTTGGTGAACATTATACTGCTGAAGAAATGTACGATTGGGGTTTAGTCTCGTATCTTGTTGATGACAATAGCTTTGAAGATTTCGTTCATGAAAAAGCTTCGTGGTTAGGGAATGCTCCTACAAAAAGCCTATTTGTTATTAAAAAAGCTATAGATTATGGAACTCAATCTCCGATAAATTTAGGACTTCAATTCGAGCATTTAGGTTACGCTATAAACTCTCAATCAAAAGATGTAATGGAAGGTGTTAACGCTTTTTTAGAGAAAAGAACGCCCAAATTTACTGGAGATTGAACCCAATCTGAATAAATTATAAAATTAAAAATAACTATTTTTATTTTCCAACTTATTTTATAGCAATAAAGTAGCCTTGATTTGAACAAATCACAAAACCACAAATGAAGTAAATTTAATAAAAATTTAAATAGAAGCGGATTAATATGAATTCAGTCTTTATTTATATTCAAATTCATTCATCACAAGATTAGGGTCAGTAAATCCTTTTTCAATTTTTCGTAAAATATAATTTCGAAATTCTTTACTTGTGAAATTTTGTCCCCCAAATTGTAAGTATTCCTCCACTTTCTTTCCTTCTTTATTATTTGTCTCTTCGATCTCCCGCATAGCCCATTCAACCATAGTTGATCCTAGTAATAAGCTAAACATAAAAAATGAGAGTAAGGCGGCATTTTTTTCTTTGATCTCTCCCTTATCTATTGCTTTTTGGATTAATCTTGTTGTTCCATCTAAAAAGCTAAACTGTTTATATTCTTTTTCAAATGGACCAACTTTATTTGAGGGAGGAGAAGGGATAATGTGCATCATTCGAAAAGCTGAATAATCCTTTTCAGCAAACTCAAAAAAGTGAGCAAAGAGTCTTAATAAAGTATCAATATTTGTATCGCCATATTCCTTTATTATTTTTCGATTCTCGTTCCGATATTGCTCATAAAATTTCTTTCTTATTGCAATCCATAATTCTCTTTTACTCTCTATATAGTTATAAAGATTATTTTTGTTCATACCTAACCTTCTTGCTAATCTACCTAATGTAAAGCCATCTCGTCTTTCAGGAGATCGACTTCTTGTCTTTTTGCCATTGCGTTTTGTTTGATCTTGATTCGCCATTTTTTTCACTGATAATGAAAACTTTTTATGTTATATAAAAATATTACATTCTTTTTATCCTTAAAAAATACATTTTGTAACGAATAATGGTTGTTAAATAGACGATACCTATTTAATATATTTAATTAAAATGGTTAAAATCTTTGATATAAAAAAATTTAATATGAGATAAGAAAGGAATCCAAAAAGCAATAATAATAGTGGAAGAAATATATTTCAAGGATTTTAAAATTGTATTGAATTCTTTTTCTTTTAAACTATATAAAAGATCTTTAGGGGAAATTTTCGAGACTAATAAAAAAAGTATTATTATAAAACTAAAAATCTAATCTTAATTTAGAAATTTTTTTCGAAAAAAATTTTTAACATATTGAGGGAGAAAAATAGATGGTTAAAGAACAATTAGCTTGGTATGAAGCACAAATCGTAAAAGATTTAATGGCAAATATGGGTGGTAAAGCATTACGAGGAATAATGACCAATATCTTTTCAGCGCGTATTTATTTAGGAAAACTTGCTTTCTTCCAAGTATCAAACCTATTAGCAGCTAATCTAAAAGAATCTGAGAGAAGAGCATTAATAATTGTAGATGATTTTACTCAAAAGTTTACTACAAAAGTTGAGACTTACTTAAAAATGAAAGATTTTAATATAAGGATCTGGGCAGGAGCAAAACCTGAAGCACCCTTACCTACAATAGAAAAGGCAGCTAAGATATGCGAGGAATTTAAACCTATGGTTATTTGTGCGATCGGAGGTGGAAGTGTTATGGATACCGCAAAGATGGTGATAATTAAATATGAAAAACCAAATGAAAACTTATTTATGATATTACCATTTTTTAATTCTCTTGGTTTACGAACAAAATTCAAATATTTCATTACAATTCCAACTACATCTGGTACCGGGAGTGAGGTGACACAGGCTGCAGTTGCGACAGACGTTGAGAAAGAACCTCCAAAAAAGTTAGAAATTATTAACGATGAGATTGTTTCGGATATAACTATTCTAGATACTGATTTTGTAAAAGATATGCCTCCCTTTTTAACCATGGCGACGGGATTAGATGCATTTTCACATGCTTTAGGATCTTATGTTTCAAGTTGGGGTTCTCCTTATATAGACGCTATGAATTACACCGCCATCAAAGAGGTGTTAAAATACCTGCCTCGAGCATATAAATATGGTACGAAAGACATAGAAGCAAGATCTCATATGCAGATGGCCGCAACTATGGCTGGTGTGGGATTTGGTAATACTATCGCGGGAATTGACCATGCTTTAGGACATAGCTTTGGTAAAGTTTTTAATGTTCACCATGGTCTCTCTGTGGGGTTGTTTGCTCCTTATTCATTAGCCTTCCAATATAAAGTTACTGACAGATGGAAAGAATTATTACCATTATTTGATATAAAAGAGGGGAACAAAAGTAGAGTTGAATTATTTGATGAGTTTATTATGTCAGTCAAAAATTTTATAGAGTCAGTCAATGGGGTAGTTAATGAAAAAATAGATTTTTAATAATAAAAAGAGGGAAGAAAATGTCTGAAAAATTATATGGATATAATGGAAAAATTGCATATTTGAACCTAACTAATCAAGAGGTACATATTGAAGATTTAAATCCACAAATTGGTAAAAATTATTTGGGAGGTACAGGGCTAAGTGCTAAAATTACGTATGATCTACTCAAAGATGAGGATTATAAAAAATTAAAGGATAATCCTTATTTTGAAAAAAATCCATTAATCTTTGCCACAGGACCGGTAACGGGAACGATAAGGCCTTCCTCAGGGAGATATAGTGTGACTGGGATTTCTCCTTTAACTGGAATTTGGGGAGAAGGAACTTCAGGAGGATATTTTTGCATTTCTCTCCATAAAAGTGGATATGATGCCTTAGTGCTTACTGGAAAGTCGGAAGAACCAGTCTATATTTATATTCATGATGGAAAAATTGAATTTAAAAATGCTAGTAAATTATGGGGAAAAGATACTTATCAATTGCAAGAAGAAATAAAAAAAGAGTTGGAAAACGAGAGGATAAGGATAGCTGGAATAGGTCCAGCTGGGGAAAATTTGGTGCGATATGCTTCAATTGTAAATGATGATGGAAGGGTTGTTGGAAGAACTGGAATGGGTGCGTTAATGGGGTCTAAAAAGTTAAAGGCAATCGCAATCCATGGGTTAAATAAAATAGATCTCGCCAATCCACAATTAGGAAAAGTATTATATCAGAATTACAATGAAAAAATGAAAGAGGATTTCTTGGCATTAGCTCTTCATCATGTTTTTAATGTATATGGAACAAATTGTTACTTAGATATCGGGATGACTCAAGGAGATACCCCAGCCTACTATTTCACTGAAAACGAATTTTTAGCAGAAAAGGTTACTGGTAAGACAATAAAAGAACAATTTCCACAAGAAATTGTTGGGTGTGCGGGATGTTCACTGAAATGTGGTAAAAAGACTTATATCGAAATCGATGGAGAACAAATAATAGTTGATGGACCAGAATATGAATCAGTTGCTTCTTTGGGACCAACATTAGGTCTTTTCAAACCATACCCAATAATATATACTGCTCATAAATTCAATATTTATGGAATGGATACAATCTCTGGTGGAGTAAGCATTGCTTTCTTAATATACTTAGTAGAAAACAATCTTGGAATTGATAAGATTAAGGAATTTTTAGAAGATATTGAAATTACGGAAATTTCATGGGGGAATGAGGATTTAATTTCAAAATTAACAGATAAAATTGTCAAACGAGAGGGAATTGGAGACATTCTTGCACATGGAGTAAAAAAGATGGCAGAAGTTTTTGAAGTAGACCCTGAGTTAGCTGCGCATGTAAAGGGATTAGAAGTACCAATGCATGATCCAAGGGCATTTGAAGGTCAAGCATTAACCTATGCCACTTGTTGCATCGGAGCTAATCATGAAAAGGGTAATTGGTTTGCTGTGGAAGTTGGTAATTTTTCTTATCCCCGATTAAGAATAAAACCAGGTAAAGGAAGATTTAATATAAAGGGAAGGGAAAAAGGAGTCGCTGCACTTCAAGATATTAGTGCTATTAATGATTCATCAGTAGTGTGTAATTTTATTAATCCAGATTTCGATGATATTTTGGGATACATAAATTCTGCTACTGGTTTTGATTATGATAAAAGGACATTAATGAGAGTAGGAGAAAGAATTCACAATATTAAGAGAGTAATTTCATGTAAGTTAGGAATTACTCGCCAAGATGATAAAATTCCAGGAATTCTTAAGAAACCTCTTTCCAACGGGAAGACCGCCGTAAATTTTTATATTTTCAATCATTTTTAGGTATTTTTCAGATAACTCGTCTTTATTTTTCATCCTGCTCAACATATCTTTTAATTCTTTTATGGTATTTCCATAAATATGTAGTGAATTACTGAAGTCTAGATAATGTCCTACTTTGACCCCTAATTCATCTGCTACAGCTTTCTGAAATCTTATCGTACCGTTTACATTTGCCTCCCAGGCCCTAAATAGATCCCGACTTCTCCAGGTAGTTTGCATAATCAATTCTCCATTTTTAACCCTCATCCAGATTCTCTGAAGACAAGGGGGATCTTCATGAAATGGATCAATTAAGGGTCGCCATGTAATTGCTTGAGCTCTCCGACTATAAGGTTTTTCTTTTAACTTTTCAACAATATATTTCATTTGGTTTATCTCTGGAAACTTTAAAATACCTATTGGTAAACTCTCAAGACCTACTTGTTCGGAAATCTCTTTCCCCAAATCAAAAGTTATATTATCATTAAGTTTCCATATTATTGAGTCTTCTGTTTCTTCAATTTTTTCTCTTTTGCTTAATTTTTGATGCTTTCGAACATCCTCTTTATCAACAAATTCTAAATTATAATTTTTATGGATTGTGTCTTCCAGTGAAAAAGGAACATACTTAAAAATCCTATTATGGTAAGAATAGGGGAAGCTTACTCCAGATTCCCAAAGAAAATGGTCATTTATCCCCTCTAAAATTTCCTCAATATATCCACTTTGAATAGAACCAATTAAGTAAGTATCTGCTATACATCCGTATACTTCATATGAATTTCCAAATTTAGACTTTATCTTTAAAATCTTATCTCTTCTTCTTATTGGCTCACTCATCGGATATCTAACTTCTATTAATACAGATGCATCTTTAGAAGGAGGATCCTCGGGCTTATCATATTCGGTTTTAATTTCATCTCCTTCTATTAAAACCTTAATGACAGCATGTAACCAGGCATCTCTAATGTTATCTTCTGAAATAAAAAATACTTTTGCCATTATAACTTACCACATTTATAGATAGGTAAATACAAATGCTTCAAATTTTATAATTGATTGTTAAAGATTTAATAACTCTTTTAATATTCTTTCCTTTTAAAAGAGATCTATCTGATCTATACATAGAACTCTTAAAAGAAATTTTCATTATTATTAATAATATCCGTTTTTATATTCTATGAAACTAAAAATTTTAAATCTCCCATAATTTAACTATATAGACTAAAGTAAAATTAGTGAGGTAATTACAATTATATCTATTGATCTAAATTATGAACCTCCTTTCAATGAGTTAACAAAAAAATTGAGGGAAAAAGTTCAATTGGAGGATAACTCCTCTCTAAATGATCTACTAAGTAAATTATATAACATTTATGGAGATGAATTTAGAAAGTTGATATATGATAAGAAAAATGAGGAAGAATTAAATAAACTCCTTTCTATAATTATCAATGGTAAAAACTATAGGGATGAGAAATTTTTGGACACAACTCTCCAAGATGGTGATGATGTGACATTTCTCTATATCTATTTTGGCGGTTAAGACTTTTCTTATCATTTTAATAATAAATATCTCTATATTAAAATCGTATGACACTTTATGAGTGAAATTGATATTAGTCACTTATGTATAATTTCTTCATTTATTTTCGGAAAAGGGTAAATTTAAAATCAATTAATATATAACTTAATAAAGTTTCTCCCAAGTTAACAGTCTTATGGAAAAAGAATTAACAGAAATTAAGGGGATTGGACCTTCTGCAGCTGATAAATTAAAAGAATTTGGAATTTTAACAATTCAAGATCTAGCACGCTCACAAATCCAAGATCTTACAAAAATTAAAGGAATAGGCGCGAACTCAGCAGAAAAGTGGATTGAAGATGCCAAAAGATATCTTTCTTTAAAAGGAAAACAAAATTCAGATAACTCAGAAATTATAATAAAAACGCAAACACAAAAACTAAATAATTTCTCTAAAACCACTAAAAGTCAAGAAAGATTTCAAGATACTGCTGAGATGATTCCAAGATTTCTTATTGAAAGATTAAGTAAGAAAGCTTATAAGGTTATGAAGATGTCCTATTCTTCTCTGAAACGAGAGAGTATGAAAAATCTTATGAAGTATCAACAAATTTTAGATCCTGAAAAAATCAAATTTAATCCTTCTTTTGAAGATGAGAAAAATGCAATTTTAGCAATTGAAGAGAAATCAAAATTTATCGAGACCTTAATTTTAAATGATAAACAAAATCATTCTGAGATTTTTTTACGGGAAAATATCTTAATTCCCTTGAAAAGAGGGGAATTTAATGATATTTTTAAAAATAATGGAGAAAAGTTTAATTCAGAGAAATCTGCTATTCAGATTTATGATGAGTTAAGTAAGAAAACTAAAAAGTCATACCCGTTTACCGAAACGGCGTGTATAAGAGAAATACAAAAGTTACTTGAAGAATATTATCCAGAAAATAATAGTTGATATATCTTCTTCTCTCCTTTTAATTATGATGCAAATAATTTTGGCTTCAAAATCGCAGGATCGACGAAAAATTTTAGAAAATTTAAGAATTCCATTCAAAGTAGTCCCCTCTCACATTGATGAAAATAAATTTCATGATAAAATACGAGATCCTTTAGAATTAGTTCAAAAATTAGCTAAATTAAAAGCAAAAAATGTACAACAACAATTAATGAATAGAAATGAATCTGGGATTATTATTGCTGCAGATACAATAGTTGAATTAAATGGAGAAATCATTGGAAAAGCAAAAACAAAAAAAGAAGCTTTTAAAACTCTTCAATTGTTATCTGGATTACAGCATAACCTCATTACTGGTTTCGCTATCCTTTCTATCATGGATTCAATAACTTATGTGAGTTATGATAAAACAAAAGTCAAGTTTATTGAATTATCTGAAAATGACATTAAAAATTATATAAGAACAGATGAGTGGAGGGGAAGAGCCGGAGCTTATTCTCTAAGAGAAAGAGCAAGTATTTTTATTGAATCTATTGAAGGGTCCTTTTCAAATGTATTAGGTCTTCCAATTGATAAAATTTTCCAAATTCTCTTAGATAAATTTGGAGTCAATTTATTATCATTTTAGGACTAGCTTTTTATTAGATCTCACAACAATATAAATGATTCCCCTATTTTTCTTCTATTCTAAACTATTCGTATTTAAACTATGAAAACTAAATAAATAATTAATAATTTAATATTCACTAAACACGATTATTTAAATTGGGATTCAAAATGAGAAAACATTATAAAAATGAAAAACTAATGAAATTCCTTGTTATCATCGGAGCTTTAGTAGGTCTTGCTTATCTTATCTCAAGTTTTTTTAAGTTGGGTCAAGATTGGGGGATTATTCAAGGAATTCAAGTTCTTGATCCGATAATAATTTTTATCATTGGATTAATTGTCGTGGTTTTAACCCTATTAACTGCGATAAAACCGAGACAACCTTTGCCATTCCATTGGTTAGTCTTATTTATATTGGGAATTTTATTGGTTATTTTTGGAGCTGGAATTTGGGCGGGTGTATTAGTTGTTATAGCTGCTTTAATCGGTTTAATCGAAGATTTATAAAATTTCTCCTTTTTCTTTTATTTTTTTCTTTCTTCTACTTATTTTTTGTTCTCTCAATGAAATAATCAACTATTTTACCCGGTATATCTATTTCAGTTACTTTATTTAAAGCCGTATATCCTGGAATGGAATTCACTTCGATCACCATATAACCTCTTTCACTCTCTATGATATCCACTCCTGCAATTTCGGTCCTTACCACTTTTGCAGCTTCAATAGCTAAAGATTTTAACTCTTCTGTTAATATAAGAGGCTTCATCTTAGCACCTGCATGTATATTGGTTTTCCAATTATCGCTTACGCGATACATTCCCGCAACAGCCTCATTTCCAAGTACTAAAATTCTAATATCTCGATTGTAGTGTTTGATAAATTCCTGGAGGTAAAAGACTTCATTTAATCTTTCCAAACTATATATAACATTTTCAGCGAAAGCTTTATCGTTTAATCTCGTTATACCTATCCCTTTTGAACCAAATAGGGGTTTTAATACAACATCCTTTCCCAAATGATCAAAAGCCTCTAAGGCGTCATAGGAGTGTTCACATATTACCGTCTCTGGTGTAGGGATTCCATGTTTCTTCAAAAAAATCGATGTTAAGAATTTATCACTCGCAATTTCTAAAGCTTCACGTGAGTTGATTAATGTTATTCCTATTTCCTCCAGAGCTCTCAAAATATCTAATCTAAAAAAGATTTTTTGCGTTGGTGCTACTCCAAATCCCCGGACTAATGCAGCATATGGATCCAAATCTGCAAATATTAAAAAATTATAAAATTAATAATTACTATTGCTTTTAATATGAATAAATTTTAATTTAAATTAAAACATATTTAGATATAATGGAAGTCGAGGATAAGGATTCTGAAACGAAAAAGTTAGCGGAAATTCTCTCTGCAATTCAAAATATTTATGAACAGAAAAAAGAGCAGTTAGAACAATTAGAATCTGAAATTTCAGAGCTAAGAAAAATTTTAAGGGATTTGAATTCAATCATTTCAACAAAATCATTCTTTAGCGCTGATCAACTTTATGAAGGTGTTCAAGATAATAAAGTTCAAGAAGGTAATATTGACGAGACTGAATTGTTTCAGAAGAAAGTATCCAAGGAAAAACTTAAAAATACCAAAATTAAAAGAAAAATATTTTCCGATGAAGATGAGAGGAATCTTCTGGCTATATTAAATCTTACTGATTTAAACAATTTGGAAATTAAATTTTTTGATCCAAAAGAAAAAAACATCAAAGAAACTTCTGAAAGATTTATAAAGATTTTTCTTAAGGATGCTTTAATTCATGTAAAGGAAAAGAATCCTGAAATTGAAGTAAATTATGATTATTATAGAAATTCAAGTTTTATAGAAAAGGTTTTAATATCAAATATACAATCTATTGATGAGTTTGATTTAATCACAAGTAAAGTAAAAGAGCTCCTCGAATAGGCTCTTATTAGACATTTCCTCTATTTTTGTGCGTTTGAAAACTTCATTTTCCCCTTTCAAAAATTATCTTTTCTAATCTTCACATTTGAAGTTATAAGCAAAAAATTATATAAAAAGGTTTAATTGTTTTTATTAAAATAAGAAAATATTAAGTATTTTCAAATTTTTACTACAAATAACGGGAGTATGGTGTACAATCTATAATGGCTAGGAAAAGGAAGTGGCTCGAGATGCCCCGAGTCCATTCAAAATATAATGACAAGGAATTAGAAGAAGAATTGACAAATAAAGCTACTGAATTCCTTTCTACGGAACAAAGAGAAGCGCCGTCATTCATTTTTCTTTCAGGCGCCTTTTTTGATGTAAAAGGTTTCGCATATTCAGCTTTAAGGTCATGGAAGGGCGCAGTAAAGCCTTCACAGACGGATTCGGGAAGAAGACCTTTATTAGAAGCTACTTTTGCTTCGCTTTCGGTTTATCTGAGTTCTCTTCTGTCACTACAATCTGACTTCTATTTTGCTTATGAAGAAATCAAAGACATTCTTATGGATAAAAACGGGAAGATTTATGGACTATCGTATCCGAAAAGTTACCATTTATATCCTTACCCCCAAAAGAGATGTATGGGAAACAAGTATCCCCAATTTCCCCATACTATGTAATTCGACAAGATGACGAATTGATTTTAGGAGAGATTTATCCCAGTGTGTATTTGACTAAAATTATCACCTCAATTAAGACAAGGTTTTTTGTCTTTTATCAACATCAAGGATATTCAGCCTTTGGATTTTTTAATTCTTTACCATCGAGGGAACAATTTGGATTTGAAGAACCACCAAGCGACTTTACTTTGGAGCCTACTCCAAAAAATTTACTTAATTATGCAAAGAGAGCGAAAAACCTTAAAGAAGTATTAATTGCTCTTATCCATGCTCACAATAATGCCTATTTAGAACAGTTCTTAATCGCCGATTATGAATTATTATTAAACAAATTATTGGAGGATGAGACGTAAAGATGGTAAATGTTGGTTTACTTGGAGATATTTCTGTTGGTAAGACCTCAATCTTACGGTTATTTGTTCGTTATCTTAATAAAGGAGATATTGAAAATGTTGAAGGGGGCAAGAAATGTACTGTTGTTAAAACCGACTTTAGTGGAGAAGCTACTCTTCCTAAAGGTGGCGACCAAAAGGATGATCTAAATAAAAAGGAAACAAAAACAATCCATCCCAATAGATTAGTTTTTCGGGAGGATGATACCAATAGGGCACATACAATTTTCGCTCCAGGGGGAGATCGGAGACGTGCTGTAGTAAAAATGGGAATAATAACTATAAGTAGAATTGCCACGCAGATTATTTCGGTTTTTTCCTGTGATAGAGACCTAAAGACCCAATTTGAATTCTTTAATGATGTTCGATTTTTCCCGGATAAAATTTATGTTGCCATCAATAAAATTGATTTAATAGAAGGAGATAGAGAGGAACGGTTAGAGGAAATGAAGAAAAAAATTACTTCATTCTTCGGGAAAAGAAAAATAAAAATTAATAATTTTTTCATAACCGTTGGGGAGGCGAATATCGAAGGTTTTGATGAGCTAGAAGAATATAATAATCATGTAGCAGAAATGATCTTGAAGATAATTACTACTAATTAGATTCTTCTGATTCTTTTGAATCTCTTTTTATTTTTAATGAAAGATTGACTAATAATTTTTCTAAATCTAATTGATATCCAATTAAAGGAGTAAGTTGTACTATATTGTTGTCCGCCTCAATGATTAAATATCCAAAATCTTCTAATTCTTTTAAATCTTTCATTATTCCTTTTTTATTACGAAGATTTTGAATCTCGCTAATTTTTCCTTTCCCCAAACTTTTCAAACACACAGTTAATACCACAAAAAGAGTAGCAGCTAATCTAGGCTTATTATTAAAAGGATTAGCAGAGATTATTTCTTCCAAATCTTCCTGGTGCGAAATAAACCAATGTGAATCTAAGGAGTTATAACTTATTTGTAGACCTAATGGATCAATATAGTTAGATAAGTTTGTGATTAAGTTATGAAATTGCATTGATGTAATTTTCGGAGTCCAATTAAAAATACTTGAGATTTCCTCCATTGTGGCTCCCTTTTGGAATTTATTTATTTTCTTGCTTAATAAAAACATCAACGTTGATAACTCATTCATAATTTTCCTCTTTCCCGTTATATATATAATGTATTTGTTTCTTTTTGATATTTTAATTTACCTAACTGGAGGAGATGAAGAATAAAAACAAATTTTTCATAAATTTCAATTTGATTATTTAAATCATCGAAAATCTCATCAAACGAGCAAGGTAGATGTTTTATAATTTTCTCATAAAAGTCATTCATTAATTCGGTGAATCTACGTGTAGGAGTCTCTAAAAGAAATTTCCCTTTCTTTTTTTGTGTTTCTAAATGGGTAATTGTAATAGGCTCAGAACTCCTTCCTTCTAATTGGTCTTTGCTGTCTTTTAAAAATTTATAGGAAAGGGCTTCTATTTCAAAACTTTTTCTCCAGCATTTTTCAAATAGAGAGTATATTTCAATATCTTTCGGATTAGATTTTAAATAAACATTAAATTTTTCTTCATTATCTAAAGAACTAAGAAGATTTTTCAGTTCTTCAAACTTTCGATTTAGCAGGGCGCATGCGTTAATATATACCTTAGAATGACTTGATAAATTATACATTGCGAGTGTATCTTTCAATTCACTAAAGATTGGGACTAATTCTAAATTTAAAAGGTTGATCTTTCCAGAAAAAACATCCTTTTCAATTTTTTTAATTCTTTGATCAATCTTTTCAGAAATATTCTCCTCAATAGGCATGTTTTAATCTTCCTTTTCAATTATTTTTGGTTTGAATATAGTAGATACCTCATTTTTTCCAGCACGAGCCACACCAATGATTTTTTCTGCTAATTGATATAAGAAAGAAGATGATTTTGGTAAAAATAAAACCATTTGAATGGGATTTTCTTCTAACGTAGATTTAATAAGTTGATATGCGATTTCCGAATTTTTATCGTCTAAAAACATTCCTGCCTCATCAAACATACAAAGAGGAGAAGGTTCTGTTTCTTGTAATGAAAGTATTAATGCTATAGAAATCATAGAAATTTGACCTCCACTTAGAGCACTGCAAGAAATTAATTTTTGATCTGAATTTGAAGCTTTTATATCCACACCCAATTCTTCGAAATTACCAATAAGTTCAAGAGCACAATACACTTTAATATTTGATGATTTAAATTTACGATTTATGTTTTCTTCAATACTATTTAAAACAGATTTGAATTTATCATAATACACATTTTCCATCTTTTCCTCAGTTTTAAATGCTTCATTAATATCGTTTTTTAATTGATTTTGGTTTTTGGTTATCTTCTTCAGAGAACCTATTAATTGATCTCTCTCTACTAAAAGGCTTTCATCAACATCATAGTACTGTAATAACTTTTTATTAATATTTTGAATGTCTGCTTCAATTTCTTCAATTTTACGAGGTTCAATTTCTTTTCTTTTAATTTTGGGTCCAATTTCGGAGTTAATGCGATTCAAATTTTCATTTTTAATATTAGCTTCTTGGACATAATTTTTCAATTTGCCTTGTTTTTGTTCAAGATTTAGAACAGTTTCAATTTTTTGTTTTTCAACCGACTCTTTTTGGACTATAAGAGATTGCTTCTCTTCGCGTAATTTATTAATTACTGTATTGATCTCTGATATTTCAATTTCTGTTTCTTCCAAATCCCTATAGATTTCGAAAGCATCTTTATCTGCTTTTTTAAATTCCTTCGTCTTTACTTTTTTTACTCCCTTAAGAGATTCACATTCCTTTTCATGGTATTTAAGCTTATTGTTAGCTTCAGTAAAAATTTCGTTATTTTCTTTTAACTTCTCTTCCCATTTCTTTTTTTGTTCGTTAATATCCTTTAATTCAGATGGAATTTCTTTCAATCGAGCACTCCATGTGAAAAATTTAGAATCTTTCTGTTTTTCTAAATCCTTAATGTTATTATTCAGATTTTTAATCTTTTCTTTTGAATTCGAAGATTGTTCTTGTAATTGTGTTCGTTTTTTATATAACTGATTCTTTTTTGTTGTTAATCTTTGTTTTTGATTAAAATTATATAAGAGATCATCAAAAGACTGTTTTTTCTCATAAATGTCTTTTTGAATAGAATCCAATTTAGAAGCTTTTACTTTTAATTCAGAAATTTGGCTATTAATCCTTTCAATGGTTTCTTCAATATTTTTTACTTGTTCTTTTTGAGTACCTGTACTTAATAATCCCTTTAGCTTCTTATGAAATGGTGTTTCATATACGTATTTATAGGAAATTATTTGTTCTCCCTTTAGAGTAACACACTTTCCTTTAAAATTATGATTAGAATACAATCTTCTTCCTGATTGGTAATTATCCACTACTAAACAATTCTTAACTTTGGAATAGATAACCTTTTTAATGTCTATGTTATTTGTTTTTATCAATTCTGCTAAATAACCAATTACTCCATCAGCATTTATTTTAAAAAAAGGTTCAATATTTTCTTTCTTGGGAACATATATATTACAATATGCATTAAATTTCGATTTAAGCCGTTTTAATAGCTCCATTGTATCCCAATCTGAAGCTACAAAACTATAAAGCAATTTTTCACCCATTACAGATTCTATTGCATAACTGAGCTTATCATCATATTTAATATAATCAATTAAGGGGCCAATTGCATCTAATTCTCTCTTTCTTATTTCGTCTTTCAAAATTTTGATCTGAGATGGAAGCATCACACGTCTCTCCTTTAAAGAACCTTGGAGTTGTTTAAGATCTTCAAATATTTTTGATTTTTGAAATTCTAAGTTCTTCAGTTTGTGCTCAATATCATATAGTTTATTTTGAGTTTTATGCAATTTATTATCTAATTCTTTTATTAAATTATTAGTAGGATTTTCTAAGAACCATTTATTCTTCTCTAACTTATGATTGATCTCATCAAAACTTTGGAATAATTGTGTAATTTGATTATTTATTTCATTAATAATTTCATGGTTTTTGGAAATAAAGCCTTCTAAATTCTCTTTTTCGGAAGTTAACTTATTGTAATGATCGAGAAATTGTTGATTTTCTTCAATCTTTTCCGTTAACCTTGATTGTTCCTTAAGTAATTCATCAAATCTCTTTTGGAGTTGTTCTAAGCTTTCCTTTATTATTTTTTGTTCATTGAGTAAGGATTCTTTTTGGGTTTTAAAGTTTAAAATGATTTTTTCTATCTCTTTTATCCTATTAGAAATTTGTTCAATATCTTGTTTCATTTTAACTTTTTCGCTCTGCCAATTCTGTATCTTTTGAATCAATTCTTTTTTCTGGTATTTCTTCTCTCCTAGTGATCCAGAGAGTTGATTTATTTTTTCTTCTAAATCTTCCAGATCTTCTTTAAATTTATTGATTTTTAGATCGAATTTTCCTTTAGTTTTTTGTACATCTTTAATCAAATTTTTGTATTCTCTAATTTTCTCTACTAAATTTACAATTTCTAATAATAATTTTTGCCTATTTGCCCATAGAAGTTCATCTTCATAGGTTTTCCTTTTTTTGAGCAATTTTTTCTTTTCTTCTAATTTTTTGAGTTTTGGTTGAAGCAATTCTAAATTCAAATTGAGCGTGTTCTTTTTTGTAATAAGAGAATGTAATTCTTTATTTAATGAACTAACATTGCTTTTCTGGTCTAAAATTTCCTTCCTCAATCCACTTAACCCGATTCCCTCTTCCAAAAAGTTACTTAATTCTGTTGGTTTTAAACTCTTTATAGCATCTACTTTACCTTGACTTACAAATGCAAAATTATTATCAGGATTAAAATTAAGATCTTGAATTAAAGTTTGAATTTCTGATGCATTCACCCTTTTGAAATTATTTTCGCCACTTTTTTTCAATGAGAAATAAGGTGATTTACCTCGAATTACCGTTCTTCGAACTTGAAAAGATTTTTTACCATTTTGAATGTGTAATTCTACCATAGTATGGTCTTGACCATGCCTTATAAAATCAGACCACTTAGGATAACGCTCCCCTCTTTCATTACTCCCTAACGCGAACTTTATTGCTTGAAAAATTGATGTTTTTCCACTCCAATTTGGACCAACTATAACTATGAATCTAGCTGGTCTTAAACCATCATATCTTAAAAAATCTACTTCGTCTCGAGAAAATGATAAAAAATTTTCTAAGATCACTTTTTTTATAAAAATATTGAGATTGGGATTGCTTTTCTTGTCCATTTCCATAGCTTTTATTTTAGACCCCAATTTCTATTCATCTTAATTTTATATTTATTGTCCCAAAGACTTTTTAATTATATCAATTCTCTTTTTACCTTTTTCTAGATTAAGTTGTGCTTTACTAGGTATCTCATTTAGAATAAAAGGGTACTGCGATAGAATTTTACGATCATTCGCTTCTAATTCTTCCCCTTTATCAAGTTTATCAATAATTATTGTTAATTCAGAATAATTTTTTGAAGCAGCATGTTCATATAATTGTTCTTTCATAAAATCAGAATAATTAGAGTCTCGGATATCTTGAATCAAATCATTAAAATTGGAGTTATTCTCTTTTTTAAATATATAACCTTTATCTTCTGGAGAAACTCTCAATTTTTCATAATTTTTTTCTCGTCCATTTCCAATTTTTTTCTCCACTTTAGATTCATACTTATTCGAAGAAATTACTTCTCCTGACTTAATTAATTGTATTAAAATAGCTGTTATTTCATTACTAACCATATTTAAATCTGAATTTAAATAATGTTTA
>JARRLT010000051.1:5642-23468 GCA_037386725.1 Promethearchaeota archaeon | reverse complement strand
TTTTTAAAGATGTCGATTCGGAAATCGGCCCGGTAAAAGTAAGTAAATCCGCCCAGCTGCCAAATGATAAATATGCGGAAGATGGAAAGCCGGTGAATCTGCAACAATTTCTGGAAAGGACAATTTCCTTTGCCATTGATTATATCCACGGCATCCGAGCCGGGCAATTTAATCACACTGCTGATGAGAATCGCTGCAAAAGATGGGACGGAAAGGCCTGCGATTTCCTGCCCCTGTGCCGGGCAAATTGGGAGAAACAGCGGGCACTGGCTAAAACGGAAAACGGGGATTAAATTTTCATAATAAACATTCCAAGTGCAGGGAATAGAATTAAATTAGCTCACCCGTTTCCGGAATTTAATCACCCCCATCGAAATAATCAGTAAACCAAAAATGGTCATCGGTAAAGCATCCTTCCACAGGTAAATAATTCCCGACCCCTTCTGGAAAATATCCCGGATAATAAACATAAAATAGCGCATGGGATTGAGATAGGTAAGCGCCTGCAGCGATTGGGGCATATTCTGAATGGGGATAAAAAACCCGCTCATCAGCAGCATGAACACCATAAAGAACCAGGCTACAAACATTGCCTGTTGCTGGGTGTTGGTAAAGGTGGAAATAAAGATACCCAGACCGATAGTGGTAAAAAGGTAGAAAAACGATAACAGGGCCAGCAGGGTGTAACTGCCGTTCATACTGATCCGGAAAAACAGGATCGCTACGGTCATAACGATTGTCATCTCCACATAGGAGAGGATAAGAAAGGGAACGATTTTTCCGATCAACAACTGGTGTTTTCGCAGAGGCGTCACCATTAACTGCTCCAGTGTTCCGATTTCCCGTTCCTTCACAATACCCATAGCCATTAGGGTTGTGGTTATAATGGTCAGCAGAAGACCCATAATACCCGGAAGCATAAATACTCTTGTTTTAAGTTCGGGATTATACCATACTCTTAATTCTGAGTTGATATTTAATTTAAAGAGAAGAGAGTGATAAATATGAATAAGGATGATATACTTGTTAAGAAAAAAAGACTTTTAAACTCTTTAAAACAAAATAAACTATTAAAAGATAAGCGCCTATATCAAGCTTTTATAGAAGTTCCACTAGAAGAATTCATACCAGAAAAATTTCAAGATCCTTTAAAATTATATGAAGATATCCCTAATTTATTTTATTATAGTGACCCTGAGAATTATCGAACTATTTCAGCACCTCATATGATTACTATTATGCTCCAAGGACTTGCTTTAGAAGAAAATGACGATCTATTGATCCTTGGAGCCAAGAGTGGATATATTGCTGCTTTAGCTCACAAATTAGCTCCAAAAGGAGAAATTATAATATTGGAAGCTAATTCTGAAATTGCCAAATTAACTGAAGAAAATTTAGAGAGGCTAGAACTTAGTGATCACATCTCTGTAAAAGTAAAGAATCCTTTATTAGGAATGCCAGAATTATGTCCTTGGCAAAAAATATTAGTAACAGGAGCAATAACTCAAAAACGGATTTATCCCTTGCTCCATCAATTAGATCCAAATGAAGGCGTTTTATATGCCCCAATTGGAAAAGAATTCATACAAATCTATACTCAGATACTAAGAATTGATGGTGATTTTTATGGAAAAAGACAATTACAAGTACGATTTACTCCTCTTATGACAAGAGTAGAATTAGATGAATTAGAATTATTGACTGACTTCGAGGAGATTGATGTAGAAATGAATCCACAAAAAGTCGATCAAACTCTTGAAAAAATTAATATAAAATATACTTCAAAAATAATAGATGAATTTAAATTATCTGATAGTGAAACTGCACGTCAAAATATTACAAGTCAAGAGATTGGAAAAGCTCTTGAAAATCTAGAAAGAATTGATGTAATACTGTTAAAGATGAAAAATCAAGAAAGTGTGAAGGAATGGGACAATTTTTTGAATGAAATTGATCAATTAATTAACCAGTTAAAACCATATAAAAAAATATTTGATATAAGAATAAAAAAGATACAAAATTTAATCAATCAAATCCGAAGTTTTAATTTAGTAAGAAAAGAAATAGATAAAAAATCTTTAAATGATTCTAATATACTTGATAAAAAAATAGAAGTATTAAATAAGCAAACAAATGCTATTGATAATATAAAAGATATTATTAAGAAAGATATTGAAAGAATAGAAAGATTAAAATAAAAATTATATAATAAGTGTTCTAATCCTTTTTATAATAGATTTAAATTTCTAAATAATCAAGAATAGCTTTCATAAACATAACTTAATTATTTTAATTGATAGAATAAATAAGATAATAAAAAAATGAAATAAAGAATGATATTACGTATATTTTTCTTGATACTCCTTTATTTTTGCTAAAACTTCGTCTCTAGAAGAACCAACTATAATTTTATCTCCCTTACCCTTTAAATCACGAGCAAACTTCATAAAACTATGAAGCACTGGTCCAGGAGGCAAATCATCGCGAATTCCTTCCAAAATTTCACCTAAATTATGGAAATTTATTCCCCTATCAATTTTTTTATGAATATCAATGAAAACATCATTAAGTTTACTTTGCTTCGCTTGACTTACTTGAGAGACAGTAGAAGGTATTGAAACTTGCGTAGAGTCTACTGAATTTGATTCCTCTGGTTCAATTCTTCCTTTCACAATAACCTTTGGTTCTGTCCTAGGATAGTCGCCTTCTCCTGAGCATGTATATCTAATGGTTAACGATTCATTTCCTTGAAGTTCCACTATTCTTGTTTCAATTAAAGTTTCATCTCCTTCTCTTAAAGTTTCATATTTTAATTCTCTTGGAGTAAAATTGGTTAAACTAAATCCTGGTGGTATTTTATCCTCAACCATAATATTTTCAAGTTCCACATCCCCCTTATTTTGAATTCTCACTGTTATGTCAAATTCTCCTTCACTAACACCTGGTCTAATACTCTTTAGAGTTTTTAACTTTCTCTTCACATACTTTATTTTAACCATTGGTTCTTTAGGATCGGAAATTTGAAAATAATTTCCTTTTACAGGAGTATTTACCTTAACTTCAACAGGGGTGGGATAATTAGTTTCTGGTTTTGGATTCTTAGCTTTTAATGGATACCTCATAAGTAATTTAGAACCAGGACTAAAATGAGTTCCTAAATTTTTTAATTCTAGTATAAGTTCATGGTTAGTATCTGGACTTTGATCATTGGGACTAATTGCCATTTTATCTATAAATTCTGTTCTTTCATGGAGTTCCATCATACCTTGATTGGTTTCCAAATTTAAATATACCTGTTTAATTAAAGGAACTACGAAATCTTTTGGAATTTCATCCTTAATAATCAAATTTTGGATTACAGAAGTCCCCAAATTTGGAATTGAATTAGTTATTGTCATATCGGTGTTTGCATATGCAGCTACTTCGGAAGGATTAATATCTTTATGAACTTCAATACTTAAAACCGGATAAATTGTAGATTCTTTATTTATTTCACCCGTAACTCGCGTTATTACAACAAAAAGAGGTGTGAATTCAAATTTTGACTCTAATTGAGGAACGTCAGGTGATTCGATCTCAAAGTCGAAATCCCAAGAATCATCTGGGTTTAAGACTTTATTCGGTTTCTCAGATACTACTACTTCTGAGCCAGTAGTGATTTTATGTGATATATTAACGTCTTCTAATTTAACTTGGAATTCGGATTCATTAATAAACTCAACATTACAGTCCCAACTCCCCGGTTTAGCACTCTCATTGGTTGTAACTCCACTTAATGAATCGGTTAAACCACGAATTTCTGGATCTATCATTGTGAGATGATGATTGTTAATTAAATAAGATACATTTAAAGATCCTAATTCTTGATTATTTCGTTCATTTACAACTGAAATCATAACCACCTCAAGTGTAGCCGTTTCCTTAGCATTTAACGATTCAATATTCCATACTAATTCCTTATTCCCATTTTCCTCTTTCAATTCAACATGACCATTATTTGGATTCCTCAATTCGATATCTTGAAATATTAATGGCATTTCTCGCTTGAGCTTTATTTCCAATATTGGTACGTCAAGAGTATTTTCAAGATTCAATTTTAACTTGCATAAATTCTTAGATTTATATAAAAATGTATTATTTACGCATTCAGAAATATTTCGTGCAGTATCAAACGTTTCTTTAACCTTCAAACAAGGTTCATTTAGGTTTTGTATTTCATATAAATGTTTAAATTCTTGTTCAGGATTTAATAATCCCACATTAAGTTCTCGGTCACTAGAAGTATTTATCACTTCTTTCAAATCACATTCAAGATTCCACAATCTACTTCGTTGAGAAGGATTTTTAATGATTATTTTCCCAGATCCAGCTAATTCTTTTAATTCGTTTACTCCATCCAATACAGTCTTTTCTTTATCTGTGATATCAATAATGATTAAATCAGACATTTCTTTCTCGTTCTATAAAGTTTTATTTACAATTTTTGTTACAAAAAATTGTAATGAGTTATAATACAAAAAAAGTTGGTAAATTTAAATTTAAGCAGAAACAAATATTTAGGGTAAAAAAGAAAATAAATAGATAATTTCCTATACAAAATTATTTTAACAAATCTTTTTTTGTATATATTAATAAAAAATAGAATTAAGTCAAGTTACAAGAGTGTAGATGAATTTACCTTCAAATAAAACCCAGAATTTAGAAGGGTACGATATAATAGATCTTATTGAGGAATTTAATAGTTTAATGAGTAGTGCAATATCAGGTCCAAATTGTATAGATAAGGATGTATGTAGAGGAGATTGTTGTTCGATAGAAATTGATATTCCAAAAGTATTAGCCAAAAGATATATCGAAGAGAATCTATCTCATAAAGACGATTTTATTAGAAGTAATATATTTAGCTTTAAGTTACGATTTGATTATCAAAAAAGAAAATGCTTTTTATTTGATTACTCAATTAATGGTTGTAAAGTTCATAAAACTGGAATAAAACCACCTCAATGTTGGGTATATCCAACTCAATTTTCAATGGAAGGTAAAAAAACAATTAGTTGTAAAAGAGCTTCTGGTTGGAAAATAATTGATGATGACAAGGCAAAAAGAGCAGAGGAAATCCTTCGAATCTATAATAAATTATGTGAAAATGAAGCAGAGAGAGAGATTAAGTCTTTAAATAATCGAATTGGTGATCCCGATTCAAAAAAGAGACTTGAATTGATACGTAATACAAAGAAAATACCACCCTCAAAATTAGTTGGTTATAAAGACACATGGGATCATTTTGAGGTATTTACTACTGAGGGATATTCTCTTCAAATGAAAAGTTTTTGTAATCAATTTTGTCCCGAGTGTACACCAAATACAAATGATTTTCTCAATTGTAAAAAAATATGTGATAAAATTGCAACAAATCTTATCAATTTTTTAAGTTTAAATATAAATAGATTTATAAAAAAAGAAGGTCCAGATCAAGAGGGTCAATATCCCCTATTTAAGTTATTTAAGATGATCTCAAATTAAGAATAAATTCTTTAATTTCTAATTAGATATTTGGATAAAATCTTTTTGTCGGTTCCATTTAACGTTTTTATTTGAAATAAATTAACTCAGAATACAATATCTTCTGTGTATTATATATTCTTAAGAAATATATAGATCTTTATGTATATATCATTTAGATGATATAGTTGAATTATTTAAAATAAGAATATATAATAATATGAATCAATTATCTCTGGCAAATAAGAATTTATTTCAATTAAC
The DNA here is from genome assembly GCA_037386725.1 of Promethearchaeota archaeon. Classification (GTDB taxonomy): domain Archaea; phylum Asgardarchaeota; class Lokiarchaeia; order Sigyniarchaeales; family SOKP01; genus JARRLT01. The sequence goes on along the minus strand of JARRLT010000051.1, from coordinate 17,702 downwards.
AAAAATGGTTTTTTCTAGTAAATATAAGTTCATTGATGAAAAAACAAAATATAAAGGGAGTAGTGGAAAGAAATGGAAGTTTGACGCAATTGTCCAAAATGAAACTCAAGAAAAATTTGGAATATTTATCAGGGATTGGAAGCGTGAAATTTCTATTACACAATTACGTCAATTACACAAAGCTTGTATGGATGTTCCAGAAATTATAGGTGGAATTATGGTATGTAATATTGTCACAGATTTTTCCAGAGATTACTCTGATCAATTTAATATTCAATTATTAAGTAGAGGACATCTCATATCTAAGGCAAGGCAACAAAGATTTCAATTCTAAATATCAAAATCCTACCTTTTTTAAACTTAGATCTTAATCAATTTTCTTCAATATAATCTGTAATTAAAGCATAGAGATCGTTAGGATCAAAATTATCCCTATTGCTATTGGATTTACATAATTATCTTGAAGTTTGATTTTACTTGTTATTAAATCTATTAATAAAAAAGTTATAGAAGATATTAATGCTACAAAAAGAATTTTATTCCAAAGCCAATTTGATAAACCAAAGAGATTAGAAAATAGGACTCCGATAATAGCACACAGGAAGGTAGCTATTGTCCCTCCAATATAACCTTCAAGGGATTTATCAGATTTTTTTGGAAAATTATGCTTATTATTTCCAGCTAAGAGTCCAGATATAGATGCACATGCATCTGCTACAGCTGTAACTAATAATATAATAATAAAAATGGGAAAAGGAGCAAAAATGAATGGACCAAATCCAAATACCATTACCGATGTGCTAGTAAAGGAATCTAGCTCTTGGTCTGTCATTCCAGCTCTAAATAACTTACTTGCATTTGGAGGCATCCAGCTAAAACCTAAAAGTCTAACAAGATCTCCAATCAAAAAGGTAAAAGCAAAATCAATTCCTAAGATTACTATAAAAATTGCTGCATAGCTAAACCATGCGGTGCCAAGAAAAGACCTAAAATTATAAAAAACTAAGATAATAGTTCCTACGACTGCGAATGGTAAGGTATGATAACACTTTCTTTTAATTTTATTTTTAGTCGAACAATTCTCATAATCATTTAAAAATTCTTCACAGAATAGTTGATAATTATTTGTAGTCTTTTTAAGAGTAGGATTCTTCATAACTCGCAATTTTGCTGAAAGTGCCCATAAAAATATAGTGAAAATACCACCTACTATAAATAAATCACCAAAAAATATGAAATCTGATGTGGCTGATGGAAAAAGTATTCCCGAAAAGTTATCTCCATAATATAGAAGGATAAATGGATAATAGATCCCGAAAAAGAAAGTTAAAAGGGCATATATTATCTCATTTATTTTTTTATATAATTCTTTTTTCTCTGAATTCCATGATCTTATGATATGAATTACCATTAAACAAACGATAAAAAAGTCCAACATTGATACAATATAAGAAAAGTAGATCATCTATACAATATAACAAATTTATTGATTCTATTTAATAGTTTCTGATAACTAAGAATTAAGTTATATTAAATAATACCTTTCTCTAACAATTTAATATGGCAATTTCAAAAAATAGATTAAAAGAGATGAAATTAGCAAATTTTAATAATTTAAAATATTTCAGTGGGTAGCACAAGAAATACAAGGATCAAAAGCTCTTATTAACTTGTTAGAATTTTGTTTTACAAAACTTAAATCTCCCGTTTTTTCATAATCTCTCTTTGCTTGTTCGGTTATTTTTTTTCATTATTAATATGATAATGATGAATTAATGTACCTCTTGGGGCTTCTAATATTCCAATTCCATCATTTCGCACTATTTTTTCTAAATTTGGAATATTTTCTTTTACATCTAAAATTGGATTTTCTATAATTTCTATAGCATTAGTTATTTCAAGATATATTTCTAAAATTCTAATAAAATTCCAAAATAATAAATTTTCATACCATGAATTATTAAACTTTGCAATTAAACTCTTGAAGAGTTCCATTTCCTTGTAATTTGTATTAGCAAATCTAGAATATGGACCAACTAATGTTTTTTCTTTAGCTTTAAAGTTAATTCCTCGTAATTCTGGATCTTTATCAAAAAAGGATTGATAATCGCTTAAAAGAAAGTCCACATTTTTTAAATCATTCGATTTTATTCGTATAGTTCCTTCATATCTTTCAAATTTCTCTTGTTTATGAAGCGACATAAGGTTATAGGTTTTCAAATCATACAAAGATGGAGGACTTTTATCTGCAAATAGTTTTACAAAAGTATGAATAAGCCATTCTACATCAGATAAACCTTTTTCTAAATATTTCCTCGCAAGGAGTATAGATTTTTGAGATGGAATATAAATAATCCCACCTGGAATTGAAGAAATGAGATGAACTGAGCGACCTCCAAATAATTTATCTAATTCAGTTCCGATTTTTATAAGTTCAAAAAATTTTGTAGAAATTTCTGTATTGAAAGAAATTAAATTATTTGAGTTAATTGGGACTTTTGACAAATTCAATTCATTTATCATATCGGGAAGAGCTTGGAAGAAAAGAAATATAGAATGTGATTTAATTAGCTCTCCCGTTAACAATAATTTTCTTAATAGAATAGTTTGTCTTGAAGGTTTTATACCAAAAATCGATTCAATAGATTTACAACTCACAATTGATTGACTAGCGTGACACAGACCGCATATTCTTGTTGATATTTTAGGTATTTCATAAAAATTTTTTCCTGTTAATATCTTTTCAAAACCACGATAAATATCCAATTCTAAACTAGCACGATTTATTTGATCATCTTTTAAATAAATCTCAACAGAACCATGACCTTCAATTCTAGTGGCAAGTTCAATAACTTTTTGAATAATTTTTCACCTCATAATTCTGGTTTAGAAAATTTAAAATAAAGAGATTTTTCTTCTTTTAGATTTTTTGATATTTTATATAGACTCATAAAATTTATTATATTAGATAATTGATCTTTTGCTACAGGGCCCATACATCCTTCACAAGGAACATTTTGGATGATACATTTGTGTTCGCATCCATCTCGAGTAATAGGACCAAAACACAATATCCCCCTTGAGAGGAAACATTCTTCTGATTTATTATTATCTAATAAATCAAGATCAGGCAAGATTTTTTCAATTTTTTTATTTACATTAATCCCGTTTTGTTTTTTAAGAGGGCATTCAAAACATAAAGTTTTTTGGGAGAGGGAAATTTCTTTATTTTCCATCAATCGAATTAAACAATTTCCGAAAAGGTTTTCTGGAGGAGGACAACCAGGAATTATACCGTCAATATCTATATATTTTGAAATCGGTTTCGCGTCTTTATTTTCTGCGAGACTTAATATTCCTCCAAATGCTGCACATGAACCTAAAGCGTATATCTTTTTAGAGTGTTTTCTAAGTTTTTGCAAAATTTCTATTTGTGATTTTTTAGATACACATCCTTCGACTAAAGTAATATCATGATCTTGAATTTCTTTCATATCTGAAATGAAAGGAAAATAATTGAATGATGAACGTTCCATAAATTGTGAAATAATATCTAATGAAAATAGAGTAGAAATACAACCGCTACAAGAGGTCAATGAAACAATAGAGAATCTTAACCTCATCTAAATAACCTCCAATAATCTATTATAAAATTCATTCGATATTTCGGCGAATTTACTTCCCTCAACGGCATTCAAATTTTTTAGTAATATTCTCTGACTTATTCCATTTCCAATAACGTTTTTTAGTAAATCGATCTTTTGGGCTGCCTTTTCCAATCCATTGATGTACCTGCAAGCATCTTCCTTGCATCCTATAATCATTATCCCATCAAAACCTTGTTCAAATGCATGAATAATAAAGTTAGTATCAATTCTACCGGCACATGGAACTTTTACAATGAAGATATTTGGATTATAAGAGAACTTCTTAATTCCAGCATCATCAGCAGCAGCATATCCACAAGAATTACAACAAAAAGCAATTATTTTTGGTTTTGATTTAAATTTAGATAAAATTTCAATAGTTCCTAAAATTTTTTCAGTAGTATCTATATTCATTTCGACTGCATTTGAGGGGCAAACTGATACACATGTACCGCAACCTTTACATTTAAATGTATCTACATTAATTTTTTCATCTTCTAAAATGATAGCATTAAAAGGGCAAGATACTGAACATAATCCACAGTAACTACACTTATCATTATCAATCTCTATACCACTAAACTCTGCTATTAAATGATCTTTTGATAAAAGAGAGATTATCCTAATTGCGACATCATTTGCTTGAGAGATTACTGTTTCATAACTCAATGGCCCAAAGATGGTCCCCACCCCATAAATACCCGAAGCTAAGGTTTCTTCACTCATAAATCCATTTTCATTCAATGTAAAATCCATAATTTTTCTTAGCTTTGTTAAATTCTTATTAGGAACTAGATTTATATTCAATACGATTAAATCACTTTGAAATTCTATGGAATCTGCTATAACAATATTTTTTTCTTCTTTTTTAACAATTTCTATGTCATTAGCATATACAAAACTGGGATCGAACGATTTTAAAAAAGATTGCTGATTTTTATTAAATCTCTTTAAATTACAAAAGATATTGACTTCACATGTTGGATCCTTTACTTTAACACAATTTAAGTATTTTAAAGCAACAAAATCGTTGAATTCATTCTCATATTCTTCAGGACCAACATCTTGAACAACAGAAATCGTTTTGGGAGGTGTTTTATCGGAAATCTTTAATACCTTTCCCTCAAAAATTCCGTCAGAGGACAAAATTCGCTCGAATTCAGCAGAAGTAATTATATCTTCTTGAGGATCATAATGATACTTTTCCAAATTTTTAGCAAGATCCGCCCCAATAGCTATAACTTTTGCTCCTACTTTAATTCTCACTTTTTCTGGTTTTTGATCTAAATTAATAGCACCATTTTGACATACTCTTTCACAAATCCTACATGAACGACAACGTTCCAAATCATTTTCATCAATTAATGGAACATTTGGGTAAGCATTAATAAAAGGAATATATATACATTTTCTATTTTTTAAGTTAAATTCGAATTTATTAGGTTTTTGAAGACTGCACACTTCTATACATTGTTGACAGCATGTACATTTTTTAACATCAACAAAACGTGGTTTTTTGTTTAAATTAATTGTAAAATTACCAACTTCTCCTGAGACATCTTCAACTTCGGTATTTGTAAGAATCGTTATATTTTTTTGAGCAACAATTTCACCAATTAACTCTGAAATAAAACAAATGGAACAATCACTCATTCCATAAATTCGATGCCATCTTGCGACTTTTCCTCCAATTGTAGGAGATTTTTCAACGAGGAATACTTTTATTCCAGCTTTTGCTAGGTTTAGAGAGACTTGCATACCAGCGATCCCTCCACCGATAACGGCACAACTCTTTTCTACTTCCACTCGTTTTAATTTAACAGTTTTTTGTAAACAAACTCTCTTAATAGCAGCTTCAATAAGAAGCTTAGCTTTTTCAAGTACAATAAAAGGATTGATATAATTTCTTCTAGAAAGATGGGCCCAAACACATTGTTCTCTTATATTGGCTATTTCTATGTTTGATGCTTCAACGATATCCTCAAAAATTCTTTCAAATTGATGTTGATGTGATTTTGGAGAACAGGCTGCAATTACAATTTTATTTAAAAAATTTTCTTTTACCCATGTTTTGATATTATTAAAATTTTTTTCTTGACATAAATTATTATAGATTTTAATTGAAATTACACTTTCTAATTTACTAAGAGAATCTTCTAAGGCATTTACATTAATAACATTTGATATTTCAGAATTACAATCACAAATAATTACCCCCACTCGATTTATATTACTGTCTTCACGATCAAAATATTCTTGAATATCTTCTCCAGCTAAAATACGTTTATTTAGATTTATAATCTTTAAAACTCTTTTTCCATCCTCAGTAAGATAATAAAATTTTTCATCTTTATCAATTAATGATCCTAGTTTATTTAAATGAAAGTTTAGTTTTCCTGTTTTATCAATTCCTAATTTTTCCATAAGGTCAGTATATTGCAAGTAACCTTCCCTTTCTAACAATTGTAATATATTTTTCCTTAGATCATGTGATAATATGGAATAAACATCCAAGTTTTTCACCTCAGATCATTTTTTTATTATATATTTTTGACAAATATTTTTTTAAAAGAATTAAAAAGACAATTTTATTTTTCTTCATGAAAAATATGTTTTAGAGAAAATATAAATTTATGTTTTGAATGGATCATTAAATATAGGAGATCCAACATTTGATTATTACAAATTCATAATATGATTTTAGAAGTACATAATTTTGTCATAAAAACCTTATCAAAGGATTAAAAATTTTATTTTAAAAACAATATATTTTGATAATTTCATTTGTCAAAATAATACAAATTCTTCTTTTCAATTTTTTTAAATTCTAATTAAAGAATCTATAACTTAGATAAAACAAGTTTTAAAAAATGAGGTGGCTAAAAAAATGGAAGTTTTAGAATTAAAACCAATAAAAGATAAAAAAATTATAGCATTTATAACGAAGAAGCAAAGAAAGGACTTTCCTAATAATGATTTAACTGTCTTAAAGCAGTTTATAGAGGAAAAGGATATAAAGTATATAACTCTAGATTTTGACATTAACATAAAGAATTTTAAAGATTCAAACTTTGCTAAAACTTTGGATAATCTTAACGTCCCTTACTATCAGGTTGATATTCCTGAATATGTCTTAGGGTATCTTTATGAAGAGATATTGGAGAAAGAGAATCTCTTTAAAGAATTAGTTGAAGAATATAAAAATTTAGAGGATAAAAAGTCATATAAGGGTTTAAGCCTTAAAAATTGGATTAGTCTTGTAAAAAGTGAAATTGAGGAGAAAGAAAATATGCTAAGTTTAAAAATCCGTCCTCAATGGATTGTTAAAAAGATGCTTAGTATAGCAAAATCCTTTACTGATACCCAAGTATCATTTATCCATTTTGTACAAGAAGATATTTGTGAAGATATTTGCTCAGAAATAACATCCCAATTAAGAGATTTAAATGTTAAAGTAGTTCAATATACTAAAAAACATAATATAAAGCACATAATATTATAAAAAGGAGGGATAAACAATGGTAGACGTATTAGAATTAAAACCGTTAAAGAAGAAAAATCTAAACTTATATTTAGTTGAGAGTGAGTTTCCAATAGACTGGTACTTTGAAAAGAAGAAAAATGCACACAATAAAGAAGATGATCTAATATGGAATTTAAACATTGTTTCAAAGGAATATCTTAATTTAGTTGAAGATTATTTAGAAAAATACAATCCAGATTTTGTTGTGGAGGAAAAGGGAGATAGATCTGAAAACTTTCCCAATAATGATCCCCTTAAAAGGTTAATAGAAGAAAAAAATATTGCTTATCATCTTGTAGATATTTCACAAAATGCTGAAGATTATTTAAGAGCTACCTTAGATCAGCATAGATATTTAATAGAACAACTAGAAATGAAAATAAAATATCTTATAGATAAAAATGGGGGAATTCCTGAAAATAACGAACTTTTCAATCAATTAATTCTTTGGAAAAAATATTTAGAAGATGAATATTCTGATCAGGAAAACGAGGTACGCTATAAAGTCCGAGAAGCATGGATGATGATGAAAATTGTAAATCTCGCAAGAAAGTTGAAAAAGGAAAAATTAAAAGGTTTATTCATCTGTGATGCTCGCCACTTCGAAGGAATTAAAGACCTATCACAAGATCTAAATGTCAAAACTACAGAAATTAAATTAAAGAAACAAGTAATGGTTGAAAATGCTCCACTCTTAGTTAATACTAATGGAAGTGTTAATATTTCTAAGGAAACCCAAAAAAAAAAAAGATAATTCAGATAAAATTTGTTATTTTTTTGACACAGATGAAAACGCTAGTCCTTTTGATATTAATATGGCATATGACGCGGGTTTTGACGTTGTAGTTCCATTACCAAGAATGACTGCTGAACAGGTACCAAAACTGGTTCAAGACGCAATTTTTTCAAGAAAGCCTAAAGCTCCGACCACTTTCTTTATTGGAGGGGCAAATGTTAGTGAGGGTGAAAAAATAGCAAAAAAAGTATTAAAGTCATTGGTTCCACCTTTTGAATGTCCTGTAATAATTGATCCGAGAGGATCTCATACTACAGCTTCTGCCGTTGCTGCAAAAACCATAGATATAGCTGAAAAAAAGCATAAATTAAGAGATCTTAATGGTAAAAAAGTCGTTATTCTAGGAGCTGGTCCAGTTGCAAGGATTGCAGCAATAATAGCTGCGAGAATGAATTGTGATACATATCTCGTCGAAACTTGGGAGAAATCAAACCAAAGGTCTATTGAAAATTTAGTCTCTGAATTAAATGAAGAAGCTGGATCTCAAGCTTCTAAGATTTCAGGGATATATGCTCCCAATGAAGAAATGAGATTTGAAATTGTCAAAGATGCTGATATCATTTGGGCTTTAGCTGCTGCAGGGATAGAGGTCCTTTCAAAGAATTCAATGGAAAAATTAAAAGGGAAAAAAATAGTTGTCGATATAAACTTAGTACCACCATATGGAATTGAAGGATTAAAGCCCAAACATGATAATGAAGAGATTTATCAAGGAATTTATGGCATTGGGGCTCTAGCATTAGGAAAATTGAAGTCGGATTCTGAAGCCTCCATACTTAAGGAAGCTGCTAATACTAAAGGGAAAAAAATCTTTAATTTCGAGAATTTATAAAAAGAATTAGAAATTTGTGTTATATAATTTGAAAATATAATTAAAAGATAAAGTAACACAAGGTGAATATAAGAATGGAAAAATCAAATGATACTAACACCCCGATGACAAAGGAAGTTAGAATTAAAGATGCTTTTAAAGAAGATAGTGGAAGAGGCATAGTGAGGGTAGATCCAGAAGTAATTGAATCTCTAAAACTTAAAAGTGGAGACATTGTTGAAATTCGACATCTTATGTCTAATAGAAAAACAGCTGCCATTCTAAAGACAGGTAAGCAAGAAGATATAGGGACTAATATAATTCGATTAGATCCATCTCTAAGAAGGAATTTGAATTCTTCAATTGATGATTTAGTTGAAATAAAGAAAATTAATCCTCTGATTGCCCAAGAAGTCATTTTTGCTGGAATAGAGGAAGCTGTAATGTTAAGGGATTCTCAACAATTAGTAAGGAAGTTAGAAAACCGAGTAATTACTAAAGGAGACATATTAAGTTTTTATTCTTATGGAAGAAGAGTTGATTTAATAATTGTTGATTACCGCCCAGATTCAGAGGCAGTAATAATTAAATTTGACACTAAAATTACTTTATCTGAAAAAACCCATAAAGAATTATCTGAAATAGAAAAATCAAGGATTACTTATGAAGATATTGGGGGACTTAAAGACTCCATAAATAAAATCAGAGAGATGATTGAGTTACCAATACGTCACCCAGAAATATTTCAGAGAATAGGAATTTCTCCACCTAAAGGAGTATTACTCCATGGTCCTCCAGGAACGGGAAAGACATTATTAGCTCGAGCAGTAGCCTACGAGACTGAATCTTACTTTATTACAATTAGTGGTCCTGAAATTACGAGTAAGTTTTATGGTCAAAGTGAGAAAAATTTAAGAAAAGTTTTCGAAGAGGCGAAAAATAATGCCCCATCAATAATTTTTATCGATGAAATGGATTCTATTGCCCCTAAAAGAGGAGAGGTCACGGGAGAAGTAGAAAGAAGAGTTGTAGCTCAACTATTATCACTCATGGATGGATTAGAAGAACGTGGTGAGATTATAATCATTGGGGCTACTAATAGAATTAATGATATAGATCCAGCTTTAAGGAGACCGGGAAGATTTGATAGAGAAATTGAGATTGGAGTTCCAGATCAAAATGGAAGATATGAAATTCTTTTGATCCATACAAGAGGAATGCCTCTTAGTCCAGATGTTGATTTAAAGATTCTTGCTCAAAAAACTCATGGATTTGTTGGAGCCGATATTGAATCCTTGGCTAAAGAAGCAGCAATGTTAGCGATAAGGGAAATAATTCCAAAAATTGATTTACAAAAAGCTATTCCACTTACAATTTTAAATGAAATTACGATTAATATGAATCATTTATTAAAAGCGTTAAGTACTATTGAACCATCTGCATTAAGAGAAGTATTAATTTCTAAACCTAGAGAAACATGGAATGAAATAGGGGGTTTAGAGGGAGTTAAACAACAACTTCGAGAAATAATTGAATGGTCATTAAAATATCCTAATATTTATAAACACTTTAAATCGGAACCTCCCAATGGAATCTTATTATATGGCCCACCGGGAACTGGAAAAACACTAATTGCTAGAGCTCTAGCCCATGAAAGTGAAGTGAATTTTATTTCTATAAAAGGACCCGAACTCATTTCAAAATGGGTTGGTGAAAGCGAAAAGGCTATACGAGAAATATTTAGAAAAGCAAAATCTGCATCTCCATGTATTATTTTCTTTGATGAGATAGATGCAATTACCGGAACTAGAGGGAAAAATACTAACGGAACTAATTTTGAACAGATAGTTTCACAATTACTTACAGAAATGGATGGATTAGAAGAATTAACTGATGTTATTCTTTTAGCAGCCACTAATAGACCCGATATATTGGATCCAGCATTATTAAGATCAGGGAGATTTGGTAGACATATCGAATTCAAAATGCCAGATTTTGAAGCCAGGAAACGGATCTTTATGGTTCATTTGAAAAATAAACCTTTATCTGAGGATATCGAAATTGAAAAGTTAGCTAAAGTAACTGAGGGATATAGTGGGGCCGATATTAAGGCAACATGTCAAGAAGCGATTTTATTAACTATAAGAAGAACAGTTTCAAATGAAAGAACGATTTACCACGACTCAAAAGATTTTGTAAAAAATTTGAAGGTTACAAATAAAGAGTTTGAAGCTGCTATAGAAAAAATAAACATTTCAGTGAAAGCCTTTTATGATTTTGTTTAAAAAGAAAAAGAGTTGATTTTGATTGACTTTTAAAAAAGTAAACTTGAAAGTGAAAAATGTTTTTGATAATTTCATTTGTCAAAATGACTAAAATTCTTCTTTTCATATTTTTTAAATTAGAATCAGAGAATTATTACTTAGAAATAAAAATATTAAACAAAAAAAGGAGGTAAATAAAAATGGAAATGATTGTAAAAGTACCTAAAGAAAATCTAATGACTAAAGCTATTAAATTTGAAAATAAAAATTTTCTGAAAACCTTAGCTAATGGATATCTTCAAGCTGAAAAGGCAAAAAGAAATAAAATATTAAATGAATATATAAATGCCTATAATAATTTACAGGATAAAGATTCATTCAATGGTCAATATCTTGAGACTTTGATATATGAATTAAAGAATGAAATATAGTTTTCTTCTTTTCTTTTTTCATTTTTCAAGAAATTTAATAATTATTTTATGTACTATTAAACTCTTAAACTTTTAAAATAATAAGAGATTTAATTAAAAATATATTCTTCAAAAAGATCTCTTTAGATGAAAGCTTAATGATGGAAGATGAATTTTTTGAATTAAGTAAACCTCTTTCTATACAAGGAACGTCATTTAAATTAAATCTTGGAATCAAGCAGAATAATTGGGCAATAAAAGTTTATAAAGGAAATTCACTACTTGATTTTAAAGTATTTGATATGCCCCAGAAACAGTTTCCAGATCAGAATTTAATTGTTCAATGGATACTTCAAATAATCATGATCCCTAATATAAATCCTCATCAAATCATGAAAACTCTTCAAAAATCAACCAAAGAAGCCCTGGAGACTAAAAAGAAATTATTAACTTCAGAAGAATATATTAAAAAGCAATTAGAGAAGCAAAAAGAAAAAGAATCAGCCAAAATACAATTAGAGAAGTTAAAAGAAAAACAAAAATTTCTTAGTATTATTTTAAAGATAATAAATGAAGGAGGGACAGGAACAGCCATTCTTACCGAATATG
>JARRLT010000051.1:0-5613 GCA_037386725.1 Promethearchaeota archaeon | reverse complement strand
TAATTCTGCTGAATCATATTTCAATGTCATAAAAACAGAATTTAATTATAATCAAGAAAAAATTGACATTTTAGAGAATAAAATAAATTCCAAAGAATGAATTTATTCGAGGTAAAAAAGATCAAACTTCTGGTATTAAAATATATAAAAAAATAATAAAATTAATAATAATATTCTGGTCTAGGAAGGATTCCACCAATAAATCCTAAAATCCCCCCCAATAAAAGCAAATAAGTTCCTAAACCTATTAATCCAGGACTCATTACTCTCAAGGGAAGGATATCCACTATGAATGGATTAGATTCTGTAAAAAAGTATCTTATCCAATCTTGAGGAACATTTCCCATTACATACATGAAAATACCCACTGCTATCAAAATTGGCATTAGGGATCCCAGTATCGATGCTACTCTACTACCTGCTCCGAATAAAATCGTTACTCCAGAAAAAAGAAACCAAACAAGAATCGAAGCAATAAGATAAATGCTCCAAATAGGTAAACTTAACTGAGTTGCATAAAAGCTTGCTTGGGCATACATGTCCATAACTTGTTTGAATGTTCCAATACCAGAGGCATAATATAGAGTCCCTGCAATATCAAGGGTTATCCATGTGAGTAAAAATGTCGCAATTAGGGTAACTATTCCCCCCGCTATACTTAAAGATTTTCCAGCACTCATTAAATGTTCGCTTCCTCTTAATAATAGATCTTAGATTATTACAACTAATTTTTATATCAAATATAATAATTAAGATTTAAAATCTTTTTCAGAATAGAATTGCATTTTTGATAATTTCTTTTAATTCAAAGGAAGGCTTATTTATTCTTTGTTTCAAACAAAATTAAAGTAAAAAAGAAAAAAATTAGTTAAAAATATTTTAGAGATCTCGTGATTTGACTGTTTTCCTCTTATTTCCTTTAGCCCGTTCTACAGCTCTGTTGAGTTTTTCCATAATGATCAAATTCAACTTGTCTCCATCAATTACTCCACTACTAGTGTTCATTCCTTTACTTTTAATATAATCTCTGATTTTTGACTTTACATATAACGGGTCCATATCTTTCTTCTTAGCCATTTTTAATCATTCCTCATAAAGTATATTTTAATCGATTTTTAACAATAATTAGGAACTTAAGTAATATTATTATTTTTAGGGTTATTAAATCTTATCCTTGTAAGTCTAATAATTTAATATCTTAGAATTTCTTTGTTTGTTTTATAAATTTTTCTTATTAAAATGACATTTTAATTATTATTCTTTCTGGATATCTTTGTTAGAATCTTCTTTCTTTTTTGAAGATTCATCTTTACCTTTCATTATATCCCATATAATGCTGATAATGAGTAAGGAAACTAAAATTACAATCGCTGGAATTAATAATCCACTATCTGTAAGAATAATCTTAGCGTATCCAATATATGGAATTCCACCAAAAACAACACCAAGAACCCTCCCCTCAGGAACTAAAGCTGGATCTGGTTCATTATTATTATCTCCTTTGGTTTGAAAATACCAAGTATCACCTACGAGAGTCTTGTTTATGACTCGATGGACAATTGGATCATTTGGTGCACCCCACCATAAACCCCTTGCATCATATATGATCACATCCCCTATCTGGATATTATCTGGACTTTTGCCATGGACAAATAATAAATCCCCTATGTTATATGTAGGTTCCATTGACCCAGACACCACCACGACTACTGGAGTTGACGTATTCCAAAAGAATTGCATTCCAAAATAGGTGGCAAAAGATCCTCCAAAAGCAATCCCAATCATTACAACTCCAATGATTATTTTCTTTTGTTTTGAACTAAGTTTTAAAGAATTTTTCCTTTTTTTATTTTCAGAAGTCATTATTTTGAAGTCTTTTCTTTTCTAAAATAATTGTATTTAAAATAAATACTTTCTCAGATATTTTTATCAATATTATCTATAATTAATTTCTAACTTAAAGATTTTTAGATGGTTTGTATCTTTTATAGATAAGAATGGAAACAACAATACCTCCAATTAGAGATAAAAATATGATTAAAAAAATTTGTAGATCCGTTTGAATAAAAAAGTAGTTAGTAGTCCAAGGATAATTCCCACGATTTCTTGATTTATCTATATTATAATAGTTATTATATATAAATTGTTCAATAGTTCTACCAGTTATTAATAGGCTCTGATTTGAAATATGACTTAAATTATCTTGAGTTGTATGATGATAGGGCCAAGAAGGATTGCTCCAAAAGTTGATAATCAAATCTGCTGAGGGAATTCCATAATCTAAAAACGCCTTGTGATCATCAGTTACACTATTAGATTCGGGATAAACAGGAAATGCATTTGTATATCCAAGATTTCTTCCTGTTTGGAACAATTCGGATAATAAAGAGGAAGTGGAGTATTGTTCATTAATGAATTTGAGGCCTGTTCCACCAACCATATCCAAAAGAATCATGCAATCAAAATTCTCTCTTATTGTGTTGTAATAGTCATTAATATTTTGAACAAATGCTTTGGATCCTTCACACCAATCCCATCCATCAATTCCATATCCATAATCCCTTCCTTGGTCTTCCGCGTCGAAGAACAGAAACCAAATCTGACAAGACAAATTCATCCTTCTTTGATAGAGACATCTTGCTAGATCCAAAAGTACCGCTGATCCACTCGCTCCATCATTAGCTCCTGGAACTGGAGCACTTTTATTAAACTCGTCTTTTGTGGCCTTTGCTCTAGAGTCATAATGAGCTGCGAGAATGATTATATTTGAACAATTAGTATTTAATTTAAATAATAAATTCTGACAAGCTACAGAATTTATAGTGAAGTTATGCGTATAATAAGTAAAATTTTCATCAATTTCTTTAAATTCGTTTATAAAATACAGAGCACACTCCTCCCTTGCTTGAGTACCCGGAATTCTATATCCTAAATCTAATTGAGATCGAATATGATTATAAGAATTCTTTTCATCGAAATTAAGTTTAATCTGTATATTTGTAACATTTGAGGTATTGAAAAAGAAAAAGGGTGAAATTGAAATAAAAGTTATAACAGCTACAAATCCTATCGCTATAAGAAATATATAGATCTTTTTAATAAAATTCACCCCTCCGATATTACAAATCTGAAAATCTTTAATATAATATTTTGCTACTCGAATTGAAGTCTATGAATATATGAACATTTTCTTTTTAATATTTACTCTTCAAATAAATTAGATTCTTACAGTAATTATGAAACTTTTAAATAACTTATAATTTTAGATATTAACTACCTTAAACAAGAAAAAGATAATATAAAAAATGAGGTAAAAATTAAGTATGAGTAAGTCTGAAATGAAAACTGTGAAATTTGAGGATTATGAAGTTGGAGATTCAGCCTCACATTCTAAAACAGTAACAGAAACTGATGTAGTTTTATTTGCAGGGATCTCGGGAGATTTTAATCCTTTACATATTAATGCAGCGTTTGCAAAAACTCAGATGTTTAAAAAACGCGTAGTTCATGGTGCCTTTAGTAATGCATTAATTTCTGCATGTTTAGGAGTAAAATTGTTTGGACCAGGAGTATTGTATGTGAGTCAATCCGTCGCCTTTAAAAAACCAGTTTATTTTGGAGATACATTGACTGCCGTTTGCACTGTTAAAGAAAAGTTTAGGCAAATGTGGTAGTGAAGCCGCGGCCGTTTGCCTGAGAGACGACCCGGCCGCTCGCGTCATAGGTGTTGGCCACCAGTGTGTGACTGCGCCGGTCGGGGTACAAACGGATGGTATTCTACCCTATTAGGAAATACGAGTTGTATTTTGATTGAAACATCCGATTTTTATATCATTTTAGACGCAGGAGATGGTTTCTATAAAATAGACAGACATATTAAAAATAATAAACCAATATTTTTATTTTTAAGTCATGTCCATTTAGATCACATTATAGGATTTCATATGCTAAACAAGTTTAATTTTGAACAAGGGATAAAAGTATATTGTTACTTAGAGACGAAAAAGTACTTAAAAAATCTAATAGAACACCCATATTCAGCCTCTCTATCTCAAATCTCGACAAACGTTGAGTTTCACGAAATTAATGAAGGTAAGTATGAATCTCCAATTCCTTTTGAGTGTCGTTTGTTGGTTCATACTGATCCTTGTTTAGGATATCGTTTTTACGTTAATAATAAACTTATTACATATTGTACCGATA
The DNA here is from genome assembly GCA_037386725.1 of Promethearchaeota archaeon. GTDB lineage: Archaea > Asgardarchaeota > Lokiarchaeia > Sigyniarchaeales > SOKP01 > JARRLT01. Next base: position 1,410 of record JARRLT010000051.1, on the reverse strand, counting down.
CAGGGCCATGTGAAAATATGAATTATTTGTCAAAGAATGTTGATCTTTTAATAAGTGAATGTGGATATAAAGTTGATTCCGAATACTCAGAGTGGCCCCACTTAAATCCTAAAGTTGCTGCTGAAATTGCACAAAGTAATAATGCTAAAAACCTAATATTAACTCATTTTTCAGCCGATCTATACTCTACGAGGGAGGATCGAGAAAAAGCAGAAAATATCGCTAAATCAATTTTTAAATTTAGTCGCGTAGCCTATGATGATATGATATTTGATCTTTAATCTTAAAAAATACAGTTTAGGATTCATTACTATCTTTTTGATATCCTATGTTATATAATCGTTCTAAAGCTTCAGCATATCTTTCGCTCTTTTTCGACCAATTTTTCAATACTTCACAGGGAAATTGATTACACTGTGAGCAAAACTCAATCTTTTTTTCTGTACAACAATCTCTAATCTCACATTTTTCTGTCCAACATAATGAAAGATTGCCTTTGCATGTATCACAATGAAAGTCTTCTGGTTTTACATTATCCCACATTCCCTTAAATTTTTTCACTAAATCTTCGGAAATTTTAAGATTTGAAGGTGCAAGATATATATCACACTCTCCACAATTTATACCACAATAAGCAATAAGATTTTTAATCTTCATAATATCATAATATAATTGTATGATCTTAATTAAAAATATAAAGGGATATTATTCCTTATATTTTCTATTATTAGTCCCAATAAGAAGTATAAAAATTCATTTTGAAGGTTTTATTTTTAATACTTCTTCTCGTTCTTTTCCTTTTAATTTTCTAATTGCATAAAGAGTTATTACTGATGAAACCCCCATTTTTCTCAAATTTTTTACATAATTCAATACTTTTTCCTTATTCTTCCCTTTCATATTGTCCTTAAGTGCCCATCCTATTCCCTTTCGGACTAGATCTTCCTCATCCCAAATTAAATTATCAGTAAGTTCTAGAAGAAAATCTACATATTTTCCTTCTTCCCCAAGTTTTCTGGTAAAAGTTACAACACTTGCTCTCTTTTTCCATATATGAGATGAATTATTCCACTTTTTCAATAATTGCTTGGTCTTTTCAGGACACTTTTTTAGTAAGGGTTGCATTATATAAAGAGAAAAGGAATCTGTTGGTCCCCAAATAAAAAATGAATCTACGATCTTATCAAGAAATTCAAAATTTTCAGGTTTCAATTGGTTTAAACTCATTTCGAGTAATTTTAACCCAAAATTAGTTTGACCAGAACATTTGGAATAATAAAATTTTTCAGAAAGAGTCAATCTTTCTTTAAAGGAAAGTTCTTTAAATTCTTTGGTATATTTCTTTATAATTTTATCACTTTCAGGAACTCTCAACCCATAGATATAATAGCCATTTTCCTCATAAAATTC
>JARRLT010000050.1:0-10363 GCA_037386725.1 Promethearchaeota archaeon | reverse complement strand
AATTTTCGCCAAATTTTTATTAATTTATGATTGTTCTTGACATTAAAGATATTGCAAGAGCGAGGATCACTCTCACTTTAATTTTTCTCAACTTAATATCATTTATAATGATTAATCTTTTTTTAGGAGATAAATATCTTTTAATGTTTGCGCAAATCAATCAAAAAGTATTAAATCTTGAGTTTTGGAGATTATTTACTTCAATGTTTATGCATGCTGATATATTACATTTACTTTCAAATTCGATAGCTCTATTACTTTTTGGAGCTCTGTTGGAATCAATCAAATATATTTCACTAGTAAAATATTTAGCAATTTATTTTATATCTGGTTTGATTGGAAATATTTTCTCGCTCTTTTTATTTCCTATTAATACAATTAGTCTTGGCGCTTCAGGATGTATATTTGGATTAATTGGAGCAGCTTTTATATTAATTATAAAAGAAAATCCCCCTTTATTTATACTTGCTTCGATATATATTGTCTTTTTCATCATATCTTCCTTTGGTCTGAGGATTAACTTTATAGCACATATTTTTGGATTAATTGGAGGAATTTCTTTAGGTTATGTATTTTATAAAAGAGGATCAAAAGAATTTCAATATCAGTATCGTTAATATAAATTTAAAGTAAATCTGAATAAGAATAGTTTCAAGTATAAACTAATTTTGACTTTTTTCTTTTTTTAAATTTTCCATACTAAAGTCTTTAGGACAAATATTCTCAACGGGGCATTCATCATGTTTTGGATTATTGGGAAGGCAAATTTGCTGTCCGAATTTAACAAATATGCGATTTATTCTAATCCACTGTTCTTTAGGAATTAGATCTTTTAGATTCTTTTCAGTTTTTTGTGGAGTTTTAGTATGTACCCAACCCAACCTATTTGAAATTCTATGTACATGTGTATCGACACATATTGCAGGAATATTAAAAGCATAATTGAGAACGCAATTGGCAGTTTTCCTTCCTACACCAGGTAATTTTTTTAATTCTTTAAAGGTTTTAGGAACTTTTCCGTTGTATTTTTCCAATAAAATTTGAGAAACTTCTTTAATTCTGGCAGCTTTAACTTTATAAAAACCTGCCTCATATACCAAATCTTCCAAAATCTCCACATCTGCTTCGGAAATTTCTTTTGGTGTATTAAAGCGTGTAAATAACTTTTTCGTAACCTTTCGAGTATTTGCATCTCTGGTTCTTGCAGATAAAATAGTTGAGATAAGAATTTTAAATGGACTATTTCTTAATTTTGCTAATTCGTCAAGGTGAGGATTCCCATCAAGAACATCCTCGATTCTGTCGAAGATCTCTTTATATTCCATTTTAATTTTTAATATTAATTCTTTTCAAATACATAAATTTTTCGTTTGACAACTTGACCATTTTTAGCATCCAGAATTGAATAAATCTCTTCCTTTCTAAATTGTAACCTTTCATTAGACTTATTTACAATTCGATTACTTGAAATTAATGGAATCATTTTGAATTTAAACTGATTTGCAATGCCAACAATATTTAATCTAATATCTTTTTTATCATCTAATACGCTTATACTTGGAGCTACGAGACAAATACGAGCTTTAGGTTTAAGAACTTGATATGCTTCTCGAAATAGGTTATTATATAATGGTTTTAAAGTGTTTTCTATTTCATTACTTACTTGTGTATAATATGGTTCAGTTGTATAAAATTCTCCTAAATCTGGTTCAGTTACAATACCATCAAAAAATCCTTTTTTAAATTCTTGTGAAAGTCTATTTACTTTAAGAGTTTTAATCTTTTCGTCCATATATGGAATAGGGGGAGATCCCAATTCTCGCAATAACCATTCTATGTTTCTTTTTGAGTCTTTTACTTTCTGTTTATCCACGTCTGATCCATATACTTGAAAGTTTTCAATAAGAGCAAATAAGGCAATTGTTCCATTGCCAATAAAGGGATCTAATACCTTTTTATCTTGTCTATTTTCAAAAATATTCAGAAAATTAAGCATCATTATTGCTAATTTAGGAGATATGCTGCTTTTAAATTCTGTTCTTGGTCTCTCTTCATCTATTTTACGTTTAAAATTTGGATCATCTACCGTATAGGTTCGTCCAATATAAACGCCTTCTTCAGTCATTCCAAAGATTAATTCCGCCCTATTCTCTTTTAATAATTCATAATTAATTACATGATGTGGAAAGATTGGATTTAAGTTACCTGATTTTATATTTTCTATTGGATACTTAAAGTAGATTGCTTTTTTTGATCCCTTCTCTTTACATATTTTGGTGATTTTTTTATTGAGAAACGGTAAAAAATGTTGAACTAAAACCTTTTTGTAATAATTCTGGTCAAAAAATACAGGATATATTGAATTGGCAATAAAAATTTCCTGATTTTGTATTTTTGGAAAAATTTGATCAATGAATTTTTCAATAATTTTTAATATCTTTTTTCTGGAATTCTCTACTAATCTAAACTTTTCCATATGTTGTGGAAATGCATCTTTAAGTGTCTTTCTGTCTATGAAATCATAGATTTCTGCAATTTTTTGCGTCCCTCCTAAAAAATATTGCATTTCCTCAAGTTTATCTACATAATATTTATTTTTATGAAGAGAATTAAATTCTACTACAGCAATATTGGCTGAATAATCTAAAATTCTACCTTCGAATTTTTTATTTCGTAGACATTGATCCAGTTCGGCTAATGATAATTTCCAATTACTCCCTAAAACAAATAAAAATCGGTCCATTTTTACTCCAAAAATTAATCTATATCGTAAAATGTACAATCTCTTTTCTATTTTTCGAAAAAATAAGAATTGGCTTTTTTGAATGAAGATTAATTTTAAAAGAATTTATTTAAAAAAGGGATAATCTGGAATTTAACCTTATTACCTTTTCTTCTTTCTGGTTTTATCTTTATTTGATTTTTTCTTATCAGCTTCTTGAGGTTCATCTAAATTTTTAGTTATCTCTTTGTTTTCTATTTCATCAAAATCAATACTGTATTCAAATTTTTCTCCTGTGATTTCTTCTAAAGCTCCAATTATTTCAAATAGATCTTCCTTTTTTCTTTCGGGAATCAGATCATAAATATCCTTTTCTTCTTCTATCGTTTTCTTTGAAGGTTTTACTTCTTTCTTTTTCTTTTCTTTTTCTGTAATCAATTTTTCCATTATTTCATCATAATTTTCTTGGAAATATTTCATTCCTACATTAATCAAATTTGATAAATTATCCCAATTTTTTTCACTCACTATTTTATCTGCCCATTTATATAAATCACTGTTAAGATTAATAGTGATTACTTCACCTTCAGAAGATTCAATGTCCATTGTTAGCCATTTAAGTATATTACCGATTAAAATATCATTATCATAAGCATAAAAACCATATTCTGTTCCAAGTGAGGAAAATAGTGATAACGCTCCAAATGCTAAGATTTTTCCTTCATAGAATTCCACTGTAGTCATTAAGGGAACTTTTGGAAAATCTTCTTCAATCCATTCTTCACCATTATATATCTTATGCCATGAATTTAATCCAGAGAGAATTATTTCTTTTATCTTTATTTTTTCATTTTCTTCGGTATCTTTAAAAATATTTAAGGAGCAAGCACTTGAAAAAACAATTTTTTCAATTTGTTCGGTGACAATATGAGCACTAAATTTTGTAATTAGAGGTCTTCTTTGTAACTTAATATAATTCATTGAATCATTTATTTCATCAGAATTAAATTCAAATCCAAAATTACGTGTTAATTCATTTAAATTTGTTTTATTTTTATAATCTCCTCCCGTTGAGTTGATAATTAAAAGACTTCCTCCTTTTTTAGTATATTCGACTAAATTTTGAATTTCTTCTTCTGTAAGGTTTGTATTTCGGGGTGTTGAAAGTATTATTGCATCGTAATCTTTAAGTTTTCCAGTAGACGTAAATCCAGCCTGGATTTTTCCCATTTTATAGCCAGATGCAAATAGAAATTGAAAAAAATCAGCATAAGAAGAAGCTTCTAAAGTTAATTTATTATTATGAGAGTAATCAAATCCTATTCTAGCTCTTTCTGAAGACATTTTTAAAAAAACCTATAGAAAATATTTATTATTGAATAATTTGTATTTAATCCTAATTATATTTTCTTGTAAGCGTCTAATTAAACTTAAAAAAATTTACATATATATACTCATTTATAAATGGTCTAAACTATTAAAATAAACTTCAATATCAAGGACTACATGGAAAAGATTTGGCCCTACACTCTTTACAAACCTTTTTGAATTTAATTTACTTTTATAATTCTTCTTTTTTACAATTTCCTCAAATTCATTATATAAGTCCATATATTCTTCCTTATCAACTACACCTTCATAGTGATATATAGTTCCAGAACTTTTAGTTAAAGCTAAAGCTTCATCAATATATCCCTTCGGAGCAGGAAAAACGCCCATTATAACTCTATCTGCCTTTACACCTTTCTTGCTCAATTCAATTACAACTTCCTTACAATCTCCATTAATAGGCTCAATTATATCTTGTAAATTATTTAATTTTATATTTTCCTCTAGAAATTTGTATGCAAGGGGATTTAATTCGATACTGTAAATTTTCTTAGGATTTGCTAACTTTCCAATTGGGAGAGAAAAATAACCTATTCCCGCAAACATATCCACTATAATTTCGTCTTCCTTTACAAGAGTTGCTAAATATCTTCGTTCTTTAAGATTTCCTTGACTAAACATTATTTTTGTAAAGTCGAATTTATAAATGATTCCATGTTCTTTATGTAAAGCGATGTTATCCTTTTTTCCCGTTAAATATTGAATATTTTCCGGTTCTCTAAACTTTCCTTTAATTTTACCTTTATTGATATAAACAGACTCTAAATGGGGAAGAAGTTTAAGATAGGCATTTGCAATTAATTCTTTTTTACTCATTAATTCTGAGGGTAATTTAATTACGATCTTTCTCCCAATTGTTTGAAAACCGCGTGGTAAAAGTGAGAGTTCTTCAGTAGTTAAATCATCTTTTAATTGCTTTTGAAGTTTTTTATTGATACTCATATTTCCAATACATCTATTAGCTTTTCTGAATTTGTTTAGTATATTTTATTTCTTTAATCTTTCGATTCATGATAATTAATATTTATTTAATAGATCTTAGAAAGTTTATAGCAATAATTATATAATATTAGAACAAAATATAACGGTAGGAGAATTAAATATGCCTAATTTAAAAGAGTTTAAAGTCAATGAAAATAAAGTATGGTTTACTGAAGGTTATTGGCCAGAAGGTGTACCAAAACAGCTTTATGATGTTGAAGGAGTAAATATTGAACCTATGTTCGACGGATTTGTTAGAAACGCAAATAAAAACAATTTGTGGGATGAAAATATTTGCTATGCAGTATTTGGGCCACATATTGAAAAAATTACTTATAGGAAATTAATGGAATATGCTAAAAAGTTCGGAACTTATCTTTATAGTTTGGGCGTTAGAAAAGGAGACACAGTAGCAATTGATTTACCAAATTCCATCAATTTTGTAGTTGCTTATATTGGAGCTCAATATATTGGAGCTGTTGTTGCAGGTGTGAATCCTCAATATAAACCAATGGAATTACTCCATGAGTTAAAAATGACAAATGCAAAAGTTTTAGTCTTAATGGATGCTCTTTATCTGCTTGTAAAAAGTACGTTACCTAAGACTTCAGTTGAACATCTAATTCCGACAAATCTGCTTGATTTTGTTAATGTTCCGGAAAAAATGTTTGAATTACTGAGAGACAAAATACCCGATTTTCAAGATAAAATACCCGATAAAGGTGAAACTTACAAAGTTCATCGATTAAAGGATATTTTGGAGCAAACAGAGTCAAAAGAAATAAGTGTTGATATAGATCCTTGGATAGATCCTGCTGTATATTTAATGACAGGAGGCACAACGGGATTACCGAAAGCAGCTAAACTAACTCATGCGAATTTAATCGCAAATATTTATCAACTTCAAGATTGGGTTCAATTAGAGCCAGGAATGATTTCAATCGGTTCAATTCCGTTTTTCCATAGTTTTGGAATGACTTGCGTTATGAATGGATCTTTGGGCCTTGGAATGGTTATGCTTCTATTTCCAAAACCTCCAGAAGAAGAAGATTTATGTGAAACCATCAAAAAACTTGATGCTCCAAAAGGGATTATATATGTTGGGGTTGAGATGCTATTTAAACGTTTAACGGATTATGTAGAAGGAATGGGAGAAGAGAAGTTTAAAGAACGTTTTGATTTTCATAAAAAGTTAAAATATGCAACTCAAGGTGCAGGACCCTTGCATGATTATGTACGTCTTCCGTTTGAAAAGATTTTTTGTCCAATTAGAGTAGGTTATGGTTTAACAGAGTCCTCTCCAGTTGTTTCTACAGCACCTTTTTGGGGTCCTAATAAAACTGGTAAAATTGGTTTACCGCTTCCTGGTACAGATTGGGCTATTTTTGATGCAAATAATTTTGAAGGTGGTCTTATCTGCGATGGTACTAAAGAAAAAGGTAATTTTGGGGTTGAACACACTGGAGAAATATGTGTATCTGGACCTCAAGTTATGCTGGGCTATAAAGGCGAACAGAAAGAGCAAGAAGATAACATTAAAATGTGGAATGGGAGGAGATGGCTTTTAACTGGTGATATAGGATTTATGGATGAACATGGGTTCTGTGAAATTCGTGATCGTAAAAAATCATTAATTAAAGTATCTGGACATTCCGTTTTTCCAAAAGAGGTCGAAGAGTTAATGGCTAATCATCCAATGGTGGATGAGGTTGCTATTGCCGGACTTCCAGATGAACATCGGGGAGAAGTCCCAAAAGCATGGGTAACTCTGAAAAAAGGATATAAAGGAGATAGAGATATAACTTCAGAGGAACTAAAACAATGGTGTTACGAAAATTTTGCAAAATGGAAAGCACCAGTTTATATTGAATTTGTGAAGAATCTTCCTGTCAGTATGACTGGAAAAGTGCAACGCCGAGCATTGCAAGAAAAGGACCTTGATAGAATTGAGAAAGGAAGGGACATCAGAGGGTAAATAACCAGAAATATTAAAAATAATTTCTATTTTTTATTTTTTTATGATTTAACGATATTTTCAAAAAAATAATTGATTCTTCCCAGATATGAGTATTTTTTTAAATTATGAATTTATTAGTTGGTCCTTAATAATCTTTTTAATAATTTATGCAACAATTCATTTACCCCTCGATATCGCTATGTTAAAAGACAAATCCGGAATTAAGTATCCTAATCCATCCTTTAAAAATTCTTTAGAAGCAGTTTTGGTAGTTGTTCCTTCAATGTGTTTTTGGCTCTATATAATATTCATTCCTGTATTATCCCTCTGGTTCGATATTGATCTTTTTAATATTATAGATCTTTGGTTTATTACAACTCTATTATATGGTATCTTACAGATTACTGGACTAGTTTTAATGCTAATTGGTTTATCGATTGCTTGCTTAGGAAGGATCGGAAGAGGATTATATCTGAAGCATAAAAAAACAAAATAACAATGAATTTATTTATTGTTTTATTCTTACTGGGGATATATGGATATTATAGTTTAGCAAACACTGAAGAAAAGTCATTAATAAAACATTTCGGGAATGAATATAAAGAATATCAGAAAAAAGTCGGAAAATTAATTCCTTCATTACGATATTCAGAATGAGTGTAATATGACAATAAAATAGGAAATTAAATTCTTAAATTAAATTATATTTATCAGAAGATTAAAATTTAATTAATAAATCAGTTATCAACAATTAAACCAATCGAATTCAATTCAAATCTAAAAAGCGTTCAATTAATTCAAAATATCTGTCACAAATTAAAGTATAAAGGTAATTAACTATATAATTTGAAGATTAAAGGAAAGAAAAAAATAATATACTTATTTGAATTGATTTAATATCAATATTTATATTAAAATAACAGTTATAATATTTTAATCGTTAAGTCTCTTGTAAATTTTACCCATTTCATTGTATATGTTAACATATTCAGTGAAAAGGGAATCATATAATGCTCGATTGTCAGAATTGGGAGTAAATATATTGGAATATTCAATATGTTTTGGGATGTGTTTCCAATCTGTATATCCTAATCCTACAGCTGCAATAAAGGCGGCTCCTCTGGCATTTGCTTGAATTGGGTTTTTTACTCGTTTGATTTTTCTATTTAAGATATCTGCGAATATTTGACACCAAATATCTGATTGAGCACCCCCACCAATTATATTAAGTTCCGGCATTATTTGTCCGTTTATAATTCTCTGAGGAGCATCTTTTTGTACCCATTTTTTTATAAATTTTTCAACATACATTAATAGCCATTTTACATTATAAGCGACACCTTCAAAAATAGCCCGAATAATATGTTCTCGGGACATTTCTAAGGAAAGATTATAGAGTCCTCCTCTGATGGTATGATCATCAACGGGTGCTCGTTCCCCTATGAGCCAAGGAGTAAAAATTAATCCATTCGCTCCAGGAGGAGTCCCTTCAACGATTCGATCAAATATCTTATAAACATCCGGTAAGGATTCCTCTTGAAGTAGCTCATCTTTATGATATAATATTTTGTCTCTAAGAAAATTTAAGGCTCCTCCAGCTATTTCTTGTTCATTTCCAATCATATATTTTCCTGGAATTGCCGAGGGAACACTTGCCATATTATGAAATATATCCGTTTTCTTATAAGGCACATGACAACTTAACCAATCCGAAGTACCAATATAGATATGACCATCATAATTTTTAACTGCACCAGACCCAATATTAGCTGTTTGGACATCTGGGGCCCCCATAACTACAGGAGTATCTTTTTCAAGGCCTAGTTCATCAGCAAGACCATTTTTAATTGTTCCCAATATCTCTGTGGACCATTTAAGATTTTTAGGAAGTTTTTCTTTATCGACTTTTAATTTTTTAATTAACTTTCTTGAGTAAGTAATATTGTTAATATCTCGTATATCGGTTACCCAATGGAGGTGTATTGAAGCATATGATGCGGCAATTTCACCAGTTAGTTTATAATTTATGTAATCTTGAGGTTCTAAAAACTTAAAGGTTTTTTCATAAACTTCAGGTCTTGCTTCTTTTATCCAGAGAATATGAGCAATAGAATCTTTTCCACTTAAACTTGGTCCTCCACCCGTTCGTTTGATCCACGTAAGCATCTTAAATATATTATATCCATCAATTTGTAAAAGACCTTTATGAAATTTTTTCATTAAATTGGCTCCCCTAGTATCCATCCAGATAATCGATTTCATTAGATTATTTCCTTCTTTATCGATTGGTACAATCCCACTCCATTGACTTGAATTACATATTCCTACGATATCTTCAACAGGAATTTCACTATTTCCTATAACTTGCTTTGATGTATCCTTAATGGCGCTCCACCAATCGTCAGGATTTTGTTCTGCTAACCCTCCCTTTTCTGTATAAAGTGGGACCTCTTGGAAAGCCCAATTTAAAACATCTCCATGAGTAGAAACAATAGCACATTTTGGACCTCCCGTCCCGTGATCTATCGCTAAAATATACTTTTTTTCTGAGTTTGACATGATTAATTATATTAATGCTTTTAATCTAAATAAAGCTTTTTTTACAAACGTTTTAGGAGTAGAAATAATGACTCAAGGAAGTCTCATGATTCAATATTGAATTTAAAACAGGAAACTCTGATACAAAAAAACAAAATATGAATTTATACATTAACTTATAGTTGTATGGAATAATCTTATTTTTAATGTAATGTTATCATATTCAGAAAATAATTCAGTATTAACTAACCATAAAGGATGATTTTAAATGGATTATGAAGAAAAAATTGAAAAGATTGAACGGATTGTTAGCAGTCCGATAAGTAAATTCAAACCTGATGAATTAGAAGGCATTATACAGCGATATGAAAAGAATCATAGAAAATCTAAAGAAGTATTTGAAAGAGCACGAAAAATTATACCTGGGGGCGTTGAGCATAACCTTGCCTTTAATTTTCCCTTTCCTTTAGCGAGTAAGAGAGTTTATGATTGTTATATGGAAACTGTTGATGGAGTTGTCTTTACTGATTTCTTAATGGATGGTGGTCCAATAATTTTGGGACACAATAACCCAGAATTGACAGAGAGGATAATAAATGTTATCAAAGAGATTGGCCCTTGTCATGGGATAACTAACGAATATGAATATTTAGCTGCTGAGGAGTTGCAAAAATACTTCCCCTCTTGTGAGATAATTAGATGGTTGCAATCTGGTACTGAAGCGGACATGTTAGCTATCCCATGACAAGGGCCAATCTCTTTGATAACATTTATTA
>JARRLT010000049.1:0-13089 GCA_037386725.1 Promethearchaeota archaeon | reverse complement strand
TTACTTCAGAAAAAAGATTTTCAATGTCTTGTCTACGTGTCTCTAATTCATCCAATTTTCTACTTTTTTCTACTTGGAATTTAGAAATTTGATTGTCTCTATCTTGAAGTTTTTCTTCCAACTCTTTTTTATAAATAGATACCTTCTCTTTGGCATCTATATCGATTTGCTTTGCTTGATTTTTGAAATCCTCGAATTTTCCCTTAATTGAATTGATTATCTCCGAATATTTATTTCCAAATCCTTCCAAGAAATTAAAATGGTTTTCAATGGGATGTATAACATTTTCAAAAGATTTTCTCTTTATGGTTTCCTCAGAACTATAGAATCGATTCCTTTTTAGTATTTGTTCTAATTCCCGATCTAATCCTTTAAATTGAACTGATATATTCTCAAGGATTTTTTTCTTTTCAATAATTTTTTGTTGTTCGATGTTATCACTTTTCTCTTTTACTAACTCCTCTACTTGCTTACCATCTATTAATAATGAAGTTTTGTTTATTTGTGATTTATATCTAGAACTGATATCTTTAATTTGAACATTTAATTCTAGTAACCATTTTTCTACATAATCATCAATAAGATTAATTTGAGTTTCCCATCTATGTGCATTTCCCTTTAGAGTTTTAATTATATTCCTGTATTTCTCTGCTAAATCCAATGCATTCTCTGTTGCGAGAGTAGTGTCTAAGGGCATGTATCCTTCGATTGATCGATAATCTAATTCTGGTATCAAAATTTTTAGTGTATTGAGGAATTCTGGATTGGTAAGAGATTCAATTTGATATACTTGAAATTCTGATTCCTCTCCTTCCCCTACTTCTTTTGCTTCGTTATCTTCGTACTTTAACACATCAATAATCCTATTTAATTGTTCCCTATAAGAAAGATTATCTATATTTCTAAGAATATGGCCTATCAGAGGCTGTCTGGGAGGATTTGTGAATTTATCTTTTTTAGAAAAAACTTTTAGACCATCAAGAATAATATGAGTTGAGATCACTCCTTGAATAGATAAAAATGGCCATAATAATTTTGAAAATGATAAAATTTTATGAGAATTGTCTAAATCTTTTGTACATAAATAGAGTGCTAAAGATAATTCTGCATCATCTTCTATTATTGGTAATTCTTTTGAATTTCTTTTTTTAATAATAATAAGGTAATTTCAGTTTTAATATCTTTAGTTTTGATTTTATCTATGATTTTGGAATAAAATCCATTACTGCTTTTAATCCCAAAATGGTTGATTCGATACAAATATTAAACCAAATAATACCTTACAAGCTTACATTAGTAGTTGATTTAATTTGAAATTAAAAGGGAACAACTTATCTAAGCTGTTCATAATTATTTGCAATAACAATTATGACTAATGAGAGTAAAATTATTAATTGAGGTACATAACTTACCACATGAGTCCACCCAAGAACATCAAATAATCCTTGTGTAATTCTGCCAATATAATAAAAGAAAAAGCCAAGCGCATTTAATGCATAAGATTTTCTTAGTACTCCAAATGTTCTCCATGCTAAATAAAGGAAAATAAATGGCACAATTGCGATAAACAATGGTTGTAATACAAAGTTTAGAATGAATCTCCCTATTGGATAGGTCCATCCAAAAATATTTATGGTAATAAGGTTAATACTGTATCCTGGGTAATCATTCTTTAAATCTGGGTCCATAAAAACATTATTTGGTAGATTTTTTAGTGTTGATTTTGTATCTGGAGGAAATAATAAAATTCCTAGAATTCCCATTAAGCAAGTTGTAGCCATCCATGTAAAAAAGGTTGCCCAACGATAAAAAATCATAAATAAATTAACAGCTTCGGTATCTGAAAGAATACCCTTGAACTCAGGTAAATAGAAGTCATAAATAATGAAAAATATTCTCCCAATAGCAAGTACTAAAAATAAAATTGAGAAAAATAACCAATATAATTTTTTAGATGTTCGGTATCGTATAATTAGAAAATAAGCAAAAAGCAATACATAATATCCCACAATCACATAATAGAGTCCACTAGCTATAGCATCAGGGAGAGTAAAAAATTTGAATTCATAATCTTGGAAGATCATATTGATCATGTATTATTTTAATTAACTTAATTATATGTTAATGATATTTTATTTATCTTATTTATATGTTTATGATCTTGTGATAGATAACTGGTATTAATTAATTCTCTTTTTTTAAAAATAATGGGACCTAAATTAAATTCTTCTAAAAATATGAATCCTAAATCTATTTTTACTATATAAAAATCTAAAAGAAAAACAATTTGCGTAGTATATAGACAAACTCATCAATTTTATTTATTTTAGTTAATTACCAAATCTAATACGATAGAATGATGTGTTAATTGATGAAAGTTAAAGATAATATTGAGACGTTTAATAGTTTAATCAAGAGAAAAGGTTTCATTTGGGGGCCCTCCCCAGAAATTTATGGTGGATTTGCTGGATTTTACTCATATGGGCCTTATGGAAAAGCATTGAAAAATAATGTTCTTTCTCTCTTTAGGAGAGAATTACGAGCCTTAGAATTTTATGAAGTTGAATGTCCAACAGTTATGCCTGAAATTGTATGGGAGGCTTCAGGTCACTTAGAGAGATTTATTGATCCCATTTTAGTTTGTAAAAATTGTAAGAGTATCTATCGGGCTGATAATTTTTTAAAAGAACACTTAGATAATATAAAGATTGATGGCCTTTCCTTCAAGGAAATGGAAAGTTTAGTTAAAAAGAATAATCTAAAGTGTCCAGAATGTGAGACTTCATTTGATAAAATTGATGAATATAATTTAATGTTAAAAACAATAGTTGGAAAAGATACTATTGCTTACTTAAGACCTGAAACAGCGACCACAACTTATTTGTTATTTAATCTATTGGATCAATCCCTAAGAAGGCAATATCCATTAAAAGTTTTTCAATATGGTAAAGCTTATCGTAATGAAATCTCTCCACGACAAGGTGTACTTCGAATGAGGGCATTTGATCAATTTGAAATTCAAATGTTTATCAGTAAAGAACAAGAAATGGATTTTGAAAAATTTAACGAAATTAAACATAATGAATTACCATTAATTGATTGGAAATCGCAAGAAAAAGATTTAGATGATGTAAGAATGATTTCCCTTGAAAAAGCTATAAATTCAAAAATTTTAAAAAAACCTGCTTATGCATATTGTTTATATATTGCTTATATGTTAACTAAAAAATTAGGATTTAAAGACAATCTTATACGGTTTAGACAGCATAGTCCTCATGAGAGAGCTCATTATGCAGACGATGCTTGGGACTTAGAAATCCAAACCCAACAATATGGTTGGGTGGAACTCTGTGGTGTTCATGATCGAACAAATTATGATCTAAAACGTCATGGAGAATTTTCAAATCAAGATTTTAAAGTTGCTATGGGATCATATCCCAAAAAGAAAGAAATCCCCCAAATACTAGAAATAGCTTTTGGAATTGACAGAATAATTTATTCTCTCCTTGAAAATTCATTTGAGGTAGAAGATGGTCGAATAAATTTACAATTAGAAGAATATATGGCTCCTAATTTAGTTGCAGTCTTTCCATTAGTGAAAAATAAAGATGAAATTAGAAATCTTGCTCTGAATATCCATAATAATTTAAAAGAACATCTAATTGATTCTTTTTATGATGAATCTGGTTCGATCGGAAAACGATATCGTAGACAAGATGAATTAGGGACACCTTATTGTATTACAATCGATTATGATTCATTAGAGGATAATACTGTGACGCTTAGAGAGAGAGATTCAATGGATCAAACCCGAATTGAAATTGATAAAATCCCCCAGATATTAAGAAAGAAATTATTTAAAAGCAAGATCTGGTAATTTTAGGGTTGAATCCATAATTTTATTTTGAAGTTTCATTCAGAAAAAATTTTAAAGAAAGCAAATTTTTAATATACAATTTAAGATTTAAAGAAAAACAAATTGAAAGAAAACATATGAGACACAATAAAATCATTCACACTAAAAGATCGAAAAAGAGATTTCTCATTAGATTTTCCTCATTAATTCTAATAACAATAATATCTCTGAGTAGTTTATTTATTATATTTAATTTCCAAGCGAATTCTGCTTATTATAATGATAATTCTCAAACAAATGTCAAAGATATGAATTTAGATGGAATAAAGAATTCAGATGCTTCATTCTTTTATCCTCCGTTTAATTATACGAAAATATGGGATTTTTTTCAAAATAACTATGCATCAGATTTAGATTATAATGTTAAAACGTATTATCGTTATGGGGATAGTTCAGGAAATATTGTTAATGATAGTGTTTATTCCTTGGATAATCTTCTAATGTATAATACATTATTATCTAAGGAATTAACATCTCAAGAAATTTTTGAAAAATATCTACAATTGAAATCTTCTGGACTATGGTATCAAGGAAATGCAAGTAATTTTCAATTTGGATTCATTGAATCAGTTGCGAATTCAACAGGTTATAGATATACAAGAAGAAATCTAATAGATAACTTAATGCCAATTTTTCTCTTGACTCAACAATTTGGAAGTGAAATGACTTCTCTTAATGTGGACGGTACGACCCCAAAGCTTCAATTAGAGGAAATGTTTAACCTAATTAATTCGAGTGTTTTTTGGGATAAAACAAATCAAGGATTTAGAGATTTTAATTCTTCAACTGGAACAAAATATACAGAAAGTAACTTGTATGGAATTTTAGCTAATCTTTTAATTTCTCAGACAACCGCTCTAGATTCATCCCTCAGAGATAGGGCATTGGAACTGGCTAATGAAACCATGAATTCTCTGTTAAATAATATGTGGGAAGATGGTATTAATATTGGATTTTATTATAGTAGTAACAATGATTGGACTAACCAAAATAAATATAAATATTTAAGTGTAAACGCCCTAGGCTTATCTGCGCTATTAGATTTTTGGAAGCAGAATAATTTAACTAAGGATTCTCTCTATCTGAGTAGAGCAAGAAATTTGTATGCTAAAATGAACTTAGAGCTATGGAATCCCACCTATAATGCTTATGAGAATTACCGTGATGCATCTTGGTCTACAGGCGATGATACTATTAACTTGGAAGGAAACGCACTCATGATGAATGCTTTATTAAAATTTTATGATCTTACGGGAAATTCTACATACTTTTCTAAGGCAATGACTTTATTCAATACATTCGAAAATTCATTTTATGATAAAGCAGTTGGAGCATTTAATAATTCTATTTCAACTCCCTCTGTTCCATTAGATGGATATAAGAATTTTTATACAAATTTAAAGGTCTGTGAATCTTATCTTAATGCTATTGATATTTATCAGAAATCATCATTAACTTCAGAATTCAATTCTAGTAGAACTATTCCCGCCTATAAATTCAATTCTGACAGTCTCGTCTTAACATCTAGGTTCTTATTTCTTTCTGAATATGCAAATTCCAGTATTGATAATGCAAATATAACGTATATCGTACGGTATCCTAATGAAACAATAATAGATATGTTTGATTACAAGACTGATGTGAATGGATCAAATACATTCATTTATAATGTAACTGATAATCTACCGATTGGAAAAGACTACTCAATAATTGTTTATGCTAGATCAGATTATTTTAAAATGCAGTCGCTGGTAAAATATTTTAATGTTACCTCGGGCTTGAGTTTAGTAAGTGGTTTAGGAAATATTGAATCCCTTTATCAAGGTCAAGAAACAAATCTGACTTTAGTATTAAATAGTACCAGGAGTGAGGATATAAATCTGAGTTTAGCAATTGTAGGTAAAGATTTAGTAAGCACACCAATCCAAGTGTCTTTTGAACCAGTAAATGTCTCTACAGCATACATAAATTTTACTGTGAAACCTGATGCTAGTATTGGGTCAACTGATCTTCATTTAATATTAAGGAACGGCTCAATTATTTATTTAGATGTAATAAAGACAATAAAAGTAATGAATGCATTACAATATACAGATTTAATTTATCAAAATGAGGTGGTGGGAGACGATGTTATGAGAGTTTCTATTCAGTTAACGAATTTTCTCCCAAATAATACCCAAACAATTAATGTGAGTTTTGTAGGGGATTATATCAGTACATACAGAAAAGAATTTACATTACAACCAGAAGAAATAACCACCTTAGAGTTCCTTATAAATACCACTATTGTTACATATCAAGAAGAATTTAATGTTACTATGGAAATATCAAAGGGAAATACAACTTCATATAGTAATATATTCAACATTCAAATTCTTCCTCCATTGGAAATTGTGAGTTCAAGTTTTCCCACAGCCACTCCACAAGGTGCTTATGCAACTTTTATTCTAATTGTTAGAAACAATAGGGATAAAATCGATGGATTTGGATTTTATGTTAATGGTATTAGAAAACATGTTAACAATGATGAATTTTTACCTGGAGAAAATATAATCACGTACAAAGTGCAACCCACTATAAATCCTTATGATTTTAATACTAAACATTACAGTTTCATTTTACGAAATTCAAATGGAGATATAATTCAGAAATTTTATTATGAAATTAATCCTCAATTATCGGCATTTAATTTTTTCATATTTTATCTCTTACCAATTGTTATTCCAATCGCAATAGTAGTAATCTATAAAAATAAAGATATTAAAAATAAGATGTTAAAAAGATAAAGGTGAATACATGTGAAAATAAAATCTCGATATCGTAAAATATTGATTTGTGCTACTCTTCTAAGTTCAATACTTCTAATAGGATTCCTTTCAAATATATATTTTCAGAATAATAATTTGTCAACCTATAATAATGAAAATTCGCAGAATTTAAACTTTTCAGCGGGAAAGCAATTACCATATTCAGCAATTTATCAAAATAATTCATTAGTAATTAGCCTATTCGAATCTATTAATTTCACAGTTGATACATCCTCTTTTAAAAATGTATCCTATACAACACTCGAAATTAACTTTAACGATAATAGCACTGCTGAATATAATATGACAAGAATCGGAGCTACCAATAATTTTACAATAGCTTATACACCTGATTATTCTGTACCTACTGGAGAACAAAATGTAACTTTTGGAATATATGATCAGAACAATATTCTGTTAAATACTCGTCAAACACATACTAATTTCACGGTAATTTCAAACTATTATTCAGCTGATTTTAATAAAGATAAATATTATAGATCTGATTCATTATATAGCAAATTATTCTTAAAAAATATTTCTGGATACCAATTTTCTTGGTATACATCCATCGTTGATAGCACAAATGAAGGATCGCAAAATGTTCTTATCGATGAAGGATATGGAAAAAATTATGTAAATTTTATCATAAGTAAACAGAATTTCAAGGTGCTTGATAAAAATTATTATATTAAAATGGAAATTGAAGATATAGCGACCTCAAAAACAGCTAATGTTTATTTTCCTTTCTATGTAGCGAATTCAGATCCTATTATCATAGCTAATTCGACAAATTTAAATCCTACTTCAGTTTTTCGTGAAAAGACTTGTGAATTATCTTTTAATGTTACTGATAAAGAAACGAACCCAGTAAATATTACAACGACGGTTAAAGTGACTGATCCATATGGAGCTTTAAAATCATATAGTGATATAACTAATAATGGAGATGGGAGTTTTAACTTAAATTTCACAATAGCTAAAAATGAACCTATTGGGAGATATCAAATTGAAATCATTGCCTTTGATCAGAATGATGGTTCAAACACTTACACCACTTATTTAAATGTAAAAAATAATTTGCCTAAAATAAATAGTTATACGGTAAATGGGTTCGGAATGAATGAATCTGTTTCAGTTCTCTATGGAAAGGACATTGTTTTCAAATTTAATATTAGTGATGTAGACGATAATATTGCATTTGTCACTGTAGCTTTAATTAATGAAAATGGACAATGGTTTAACATAACTCGTAAGTATAGTAGCGATTTAGAAATTTCTATAAGATCAATTGATCTCGTTACAGGAAATTGGTATGTTTATATTAGTGCTACTGATACAGATGGTGGAACAGTAAATCTAACCACAAATTACAACCAAGCTCCACAAGAGATAAGAATTGTTCCTGATATAATAGGTTTAATATTACCGTGGATAACTCTAATTACAGGGCTAATTCTAGGAGGATTAATAGGAATCGCAATTGCTTACAATGTGCTTAAAGCCAGACAGAAAACCGTAAAACCATTGGAAAAGGAAAAACGAGTTAAAAAACCAAAAATTGAGAAGGAACCGAAAGAAGAACCGAAAGAAGTTAAAGAACCAGAAGCTGAAGAAAAAGTAGAAGAAAAATCAACTCCAAGAAAAATAAAAAGAAAATTGTAAAAATATTATTTTTTAACTTTTTTTAACTTTTATTTATTTAAGTATATCATGCAAATTATACTGATATTTACCTAATTTACCGCCATAATTCCCTGCTGAAATTCTAAGTAAACCTGGAACTTTAACGGCTGCTTCAATACCAACTTTCATAGCTTCTTTCACAGCTTCTTCAGTAGCTCCGTCAATAATTATTTCATATACACAATTTTCATTTTCTTTCAATAGAGACTCTGTTTTACCTTTTAAAGTTGGGCATAATGGATCATTAGTACTTGCATTTAAAAAATTATATTTTGAACCGACTTTGGAACCAGAACGAGCAACTCCACCAGGAAAAGGTAAAATAACATTTTTAACATGTTTAATTGCCTCAACAGCTTTTTCTGCGGCCTCTAAAGTATTTGCTTGATCTTTTCCCATAATCAAGAAATTACCACCAGCAATCCCTTTTCCAACTTTAAATGTGCTTTGTACTATAAACTCTCCGTCCATAACGGGTATTTTCCATGCTTCAAAATCATATTTTCCTTCAATTTTCTCTTCGAATTTATCTCCAAAGAATCTAAGATTGTATCCTGATTTCACGTCAAAAATTTTTTCAGGATTTAGTGATTCCTTAAGTGCATCAAAGCAGGCTGTTGTTGGACAAGTTAATATGCATTGTCCTAATCTGTTGAGGAGAACTCCTCCCATCTTCTCTTTTTTATTTTTAAAAAACATAACTATTACTCCTGGCCGGTTATCAGGAGTTTCTTCTGGTGGTACAATTATATCTATTCCAGCTTCAGCATCACAATGTATAGTTGAAGTTCCATAACCTGTAACTACATCTCCAGCTATTTTTGCCCATTTTTCATTTTTTGCAGTAATTAATACTTTTAAAATTATTAATTAAGTCTAAAGTTTATTAGATTTTTAAATTTTAAATATTATAAATATTTAATTTACTACAAATTTTAATAAATAAAATTTCAAAAATAATATTACATATTTAGAGCTTATATTGAATAACTCTAAAAAAGTCAATAAAAGTTGATAAAAATGAGCAAAGATAAATTATTAATAGGTGTACATAAGAACGGGACGATTGGTTCCAGTGTATTACTTTCCTTTTTGATTGATGAAAGAGCGGAAGGAGAAAGAGTTGCTTTTAGAGAAGTTACTTCTGGACCAAAGATGCATCCCCCTGAACATTGTATTGAAACAATGGAAGAATTATTAAAGTTTAATCCTGACTTGATTTTAATGAGTTCTCCAAATGCTGCATTGAAAGGACCTTCAAAAGCTCGTGAGTTAGTTGGAAACATTCCTACAATAGTTGTATCTGATTCCCCCGCAAAAAAGGCTAAAGATGAACTGAAAGAAAAAGGAATTGGTTATATAATAGTAGAATGCGATTCAATGATAGGAGCTAGACGTCCATTCTTGGATCCAATTGAAATGAGTCTTTTTAATTCAGATCTTCTGAAAGTCTTAGCGGTCACTGGTGTATTTAATATTATAGTTGAGGAATTAAATAAAGTAATAATGGATATGTTGGATGGAAAAGAACCCCAATTACCTCAATTAGTTATTGATTCCAGTATGGCTACTAAAAGGGCTAGATTTGCTAATCCTTATGCTCGAGCTAAGGCAATTGCCGCATTTGAACTTGCCGGCCAGGTATCTAAAATAACGGGAAAAGCTTGTTTTGTTTTAAAGGAACGAGAAGAATATATGCCATTTTATAGTAATTTCTAACTTTTTTATTTTATTAACAATAAGTTCTTAAATTGAAGGAGATTTTAATCCTATTATTCTCTGAAATTAATATAGAAAAAGAGATATTAATCAAATTTCAGATTTTCTTAAAAATCTCATCAGACTCTTATATTTTTCTCCGTTTAGAACTTCTATTACATCAATAAAAACTTTTTGGCTTTTATTTTTAGTAACTGCCATTAAAACAGCTGTATTAGTGATATTTCTTACCATTACATATGATGTATCACTTTGATATACGATTGTTGATAGTTCTAATGGAGAAACATCTTGAACTTTCAAGAGGTCCATTATTTTTGTGTATATCTGATAAATATTAGAATCTAATGTTCCGATCTCAAATTTCATAAATTCTAAAGGCTTAGATTCAAATTTTCCAAACGTAGAAGATATTAAAAGACCATCTGGTTTATTAAAAAGCAAATATTCAGAGAGTGTATCTATCTTCATTTCATCTAATAAATGTCTAATCTTACCTAATTTTTGTAAGCTTAAAGTAGATCTTTGTATTTCATAATCTAAAATTTCAATTAAACGATGTTGAGCACTCCCTTCTTTTACGGAAACTGGAGTAAAATATATCTTTTGTTTTAATTCTTCATCGAAATTTTTTGATAATAATTCATATACCTCATCCTCTTGAGAGTTTTCTAAATCAATTTTATTCAAAAGAACATAGACTCTGTCAATATGCGGACTAAATTCAAAGACATATGTTAAAAATTTATCAAATACCTCTTTTACTCGGTCTTCCTTAGCTGTGGAATCTACCATAAAGATTGGAGTGGTAATTTCAGAAAAAATAAGTTCTCTTTGACTTTCGGAAAAATACCTTTCCATATATTTCGCTTGGCCTCCAGCGTCCCATACATTCAATTCAGCTAAACCTCGGAAGATAAAATTTTCTCGAGATATTCCTTTAGTTGGTTTAAGATTGAGCACTTTCATGAAATTATATCCAAGGCAAGTTGTACGCATTAAACTCGTTTTTCCTGCATTCGCTGGACCAAATATTAATACTTTCATTATTTTGACCTCGTTTTTCTGATTCACTAATTTTTATTTTTAAATTTCAGATATAATATAATTTTTGTATCTAAATAATAGATTGATATTTATTTAATATTATCTAAAGATAAAAAATAAAGCCTTCAAATTTTTAATATTTTATTTTTAGTTTCATATTCACTGATTTTCTATAATAGATAATAATTGGAATAATTTTTAAATATATAGAAAAATTCCAAAAATAGTATATAATTGATTAAAGGAATAAGATAACAAGATTAATTACAAATTATATAAAATATTAATTAAATCATTCTGAAATTTAATAGTATATAATCATAAATTAAAGAAACTTGATCGGAAGAATTAAAAATGGATCTTCTTAAATATATAAGAACGGTTGAAGGATGGCCAAAAGAAGGTATTTCCTTCAAGGATATTACCACTCTCTGCCAAGAACCAGCTCCTTTTAAAGAATCAATAGATAGAATTGTAGATTATTACAAGGGAAAAGGTATTTCGAAAGTTGCCGCGATAGAAGCTAGAGGGTATGTTTTTGGTGGTGCAATTGCTTATTTACTGAATGCAGGATTTATCCTTATTAGAAAAGAGGGGAAGCTTCCTTCGAAAACTTTACAAGAGGTATACGAATTAGAATACGGAACAGATACTATTGAGATGCATGAGGATGCAAT
The DNA here is from genome assembly GCA_037386725.1 of Promethearchaeota archaeon. GTDB lineage: Archaea > Asgardarchaeota > Lokiarchaeia > Sigyniarchaeales > SOKP01 > JARRLT01. The sequence continues at coordinate 1,237 of JARRLT010000049.1, read as the reverse complement.
TCAAGAAGGAGATAAGGTTCTTCTTTTTGATGATCTATTAGCTACAGGGGGAACTGCTAAAGCAGCTGTAAATTTAATAGAAAAAGCTAAGGGTGAAGTTGCGGGAATTGCATTTGTAATTGAATTGACTGGAAGCCTTCACGGCCGTGATAAATTGAAAGATTATGATGTTCTCACATTAGTTGAAATTCCCGTTGAAGAATAGAATTTAAAACTATTAATTAAGCTTCTTTTTAAAATAAAATTTAAAGGATTGCTCCTTCTAAGGTATGATAACAAGGACAATCTCGATTTGTATCAATTTTTGGAATAGTCTTTTCAAGTAACTTTTTCAAATTCTCAGCATTTTTTTCCATAGTTTCTAAGATTTCTCCAACATCAACAGCTAACTTTTTAACAGGGGCACCACAATTTGCACAATTTTCTTGTACTTCTACGATTCCACAATTTTCACATACTCCTGCCCATACATCGAGATCGGTAACAGTCGCAATTGTGCAATAGCACATTTCTTTTTCAGCAGCAAGAACAACTTCGGGATAAACAGTCATTCCAATAATATCTCCCCCCCATAATCGAAACATTCTTGATTCTGCTATTGTTGAAAATCTCGGTCCTTCAATACATACATAGGTTCCTCCTTTTTTAATGTTTAATCCGTCAATTTCTTTCCCATTTTCATAAAACAGATCACTTAAGTATGAACAAAAAGGTTCCGCCTGACCAATATGACAAACTTGACCTCCAGCATAAAAAGTATCTAATCTTTTTTTGGTTCGATCAATATATTGATCAACAATAACAAATTGACCTTTATCGAGTTCTTTTCTAAGAGACCCTACCGCGGAAGGAGAAATTATACATTTAACACCTAATTCTTTTAAAGCCCAAATATTAGCTCTAAAATTTAGCTTATGAGGTGGAATAGTGTGACCTCTACCATGTCGAGGAAGAAATGCAACTTTTTTTCCTTTAAACATCCCGACTTTGATGAGATCCGAGGTTTTCCCATAGGGAGTATAAATTTTTACTTCTTCTGCATCTTCAAGGTTAATACTAGCTCCAGTACCACCAATTATCGCAATATCAGCCTTATCTTCAAATTTCATATCAAATACACTTTTTCTTAAGTTAAATAATAACTTCAGTTTATTTTTTAATCATTATAACTTGGCAAAAAATCTTATGAAATTTGATTTTAAAAAATAAATCTTCTCATAAAATTACTATGATAAAT
>JARRLT010000048.1:0-36357 GCA_037386725.1 Promethearchaeota archaeon | reverse complement strand
GCCCACGAGCTGCTGGACCAGGAGACCGTGGATAATTTTCTGCCGCAGCTGGTGCCCTACCACAAGCTGGATCCCGCCCAGCCGGTGACCATGGGGGCCTTTGCCCTGCCGGAGCTTTTTGCCGAAGTGAAGATGGCGCACCAGGTGGCGCTGAATAATTCCTACGGCCCCATTTGCGAAATCTGGCAGGAGTGGGGCGAGCTTACGGGACGTTATTACAAACCCGTGGAAACCTATCGCACCGAGAATGCCAAGACCGTCATCCTGATCATGGGTTCTCTGGCGGAAGTTATTGTGACAAATTTTAATTCTAATATTTCTTCAGAAAGAGATTCTTATCAAATGATATTAAATAGTATAGCTGAACTATTGGGGAATAATCAAATCGATATTTCTGACTTTTATTTGAAATTTAAGTCAAGTTGGGGAGAAATTGACAATAGTTTATATCTAACATTAAAAGAACCCACTAATGGAAACCAATATAATTCTTTAATTCTTAACATTGTTGATAATGAGATCTCACTTTTCTCTATTCTTCCCGAAAGTTCAGAAAGAAAGGTTTTAGGTTACAAATATTTTAACATCGAAGATAATCAAAACTTGAAATCTATGTTAAATCAAAGTTATCTTATTTCTGATCAAAAAAATATATCAAACACAATAAAAAGCTTTTTGAGTTAATTTTTTTAATTTCAGTTTTCTAAGCTATTAATAATATATTTCATGTTTCCTAAAATTAATGGAATAGAATTAGTAAGAAAAATCAGATTAATTGAAAATTCGATTATATCCTTATAATTACTATCACCATCTTTATAATGAGGAATGATAAAGATAATTTCCTTTCTGCTTGATTTGATAAAAAAATTTTAAAACCTATTAAAGTCCAAGAACTATGAGATTTAATGAAATCTATATTGAAATAATTTTATTAGTCTATTCTTTTTACTAAATATTAGAAATAATACAGAATTTACTTACTTATAAAAAATGAATGAAAAAGAAAATACCTTGAATAATCAAGTTAAAGAAGAAGATAATCATTTAGAAAATAAACATTCAGAAAAAAATGAAATTGGTGAGATTGGGCAAGAAAATAATTTCGAGGATAAGACTTCTAATTCAAAACAACAATTTAATGAAGAGAAAGATCATAAAATTGAGATGAACAAAAAGAAAATTATATCCAAGAAAGCCGGGAAATCAGTGAAAATCAGGAAAAAGAACTACAAAAACTCAAATCAGAGATAAAATCTTTAAAAAATGAAGTTCAACTCAAAAATAAAGAAATAGCCACTTTAAATCAAGATTTAAATAAAGTAGAACAACAAAATCAAGGATTTAAAGAAGAATTAACTAAATATGAAGATTATGAAGAAATAAAAACAAATTTAGAAGAATTTCATTCTAGAGTGAGCACATTAGAAAAAGAAAAAATAGATATGCAAAATCGATTATCAGAATTCGCCCAATCCGCTGCTCGACCCGCATGGGGTTCCAGGGCATGTCGTAGTTCACCAGGGCGCCGCAGAACTGGAAGTTGAGTCCCTCCGTATTAAAAAAGTTATTTTGGTTGATAGAACTGGTCTAACTATTGCAAGTGTATCTAAGTTTTCCTATTTTCCTGCGGATGTTGATGGAATTGGTGCTATTGCTAGTGCGGTTTTTTGCGCTAGTGAAGAACAAGGAAAAAACCTAGAACTTGGAGCATTAGATATCGTTACGAGTGAATTTAGTGGGGGTAAGATTTTTGCGGCAAGTTGTGGACCTAAAGGGGTATTATGTTTAATTTCTGATCCTGATATTAATATTGGTTTAATTCGATTGATTCTAAAACGTTCTGGTGATGAACTTCGAGAGATTTTGGATGAATTCTTATCTGAAGTACCCGACACCTTAGATTCAGGTTTAGATCTTAGCGATTTGGATGAATTAACTCCAGATTAAAACAATTTTTTTACTCTCTTCTCTTTTAAACAGAACTTATGCGGTGTTTCATAATTTCTTTTAAGTTATTTAAAGATTGAGAAAAATTTAATTTTTAAAATAAATAATTTTCCAATTTGAATCATTTTTATTGTAAATATATATTTTAAAATGTTAAGATTTCGATTTCTTTGATTCATTCCATTTGCTAATATTATACCTATAATCAAGATATCATTATCATCAATAATTCTTCCTTCTTTCGCGAGAATATCATATCTATTAATTATATTTGATAAAATATTAAAAATTAATTTAGAAAGATAGATATGATTATTTATGGATTTAGGACTAAAGAATAAAGTTGCTTTAATACTTGCATCTAGTAAAGGATTAGGGCTTGCCTGTGCGAAAGGATTTTATAAAGAAGGGGCAAATGTAATTATTAATAGTAGATCGGAAGAACGTTTGATTTCTGCTCAAAAAATTATCAAACAAGTGGAAACTGAATTTTCTGGACAAAATGTTGATTATATCGTCGGAAATCTAAAAGATGAAAAAGAAATTAAAAAAATAGTAGATGAAACTTACAACAAATTTGGTCGAATTGACATTATTATTCATAACGCTGGTGGACCTCCATCAAAACCAATAGAAAAAATAACTTCAATGGATTGGGATAATTCTCTTGACTTGAATCTGAGATCCTTCATTCGATTATGTGATTACATAGTTCCAATTATGAAAAAACAAAAAGGAGGCGGTAAGATAATTGCAATAACTTCCGTTTCGGTGAAACAGCCGTTAGAAAATCTGGTTCTTTCTAACACAACAAGAATGGGGGTAGTAGGATATGCCAAAACTCTTTCAAATGAATACTCCAAGGAGGGAATTTTAGTTAATGTTGTTTGCCCAGGACCAAATTTAACTGATCGAATGAAGGAATTAATAAAAAGTACCGTTAAAACTACGGATAAATCAGAAGAACAAGTAAGAAAATCATGGACAGATCAAATTCCAATGGGTCGCATGGGAAAACCAGAAGAATTAGCGAATTTAGTAGTGTTTTTAGGATCGGACAAAGCTTCTTATATTACTGGAACTGTTATTCAAGTTGATGGAGGATTTGTAAAAGCCCCATTTTAACTTAAAATAAAAATGGATCTTCAACTCCCAGGTATTTTTCCACAGCATAAAGGATATCTTCTCTTGAACCAATATAGGCCACTAACTGATGTTTAGATATACCAATTGAATTTTCCTTAACTGTTTTAAATGGATTGAGTTGCAATTCAATTTCTCCGTATCTCAAATTATTTGAATTTTGAGATTTTGAATTATAGGATTGAATTACTCCGATTTCGCCATTTGGGTGATCTCTAGCAACATCAAAGCATTCCTTTTGGGTTTTTGGGATATCATCACTAAGCTTAACCAAAAATCCATAATCTTGATAATCTGGAATTTTCAATATATAGCCAATCTTCGATTTTCTTTTGAAATCGATATCTTCTGGTCTTATTGCTAATTTATATATATCATTTACATCAATTTTAAAGGTTACATAATTATCTCCAACATTTAATCTGTTTTTGGCAATTTTCCTAAAGTAAGATAGTGGCTTAGGATCTGCACTTGTAGGAATAACTACTGTTCCGGGGTTTTTTCGTCCCCCACTAATCACAGTGGCAAGACTCCATCCATTTATTTTTAAATCTGGTTTATGTATCACACATTTATCTCTGTATTCTATGGCAACATATGCTAGATTAGTTTTTATCGGTTCTTCTATAAGAGAGATCTCTCTTTTGATCTTTCCATAATACTCCTCTTTAGTGATCTGATCCACCAAATTTAACTCTGACTTAAGAAGGCAATAAGTTCTACTTTTTTTAAGGATATCATAATATCCTGGATCAAGACCAGTCGGACAAAACCATTGTTCCCAATTATGGGGATCCCTATAAAAGAATCTTCTTTCAGGACTTAACCAATAGCGATCGCCACCAATATCTCTTTGGTTTGATATTAATATTTCCTTCAAATGAGGATTTATCCATAATAAACTAACAGAATTCAATTTTGGAAATATTCCTAAAGGTCTTCCCCCATATTCGGATATTATAACAGAACCGTTTTCATTATCGGAATAAGCAAATTCTGTATAATTTGTTCTCTCTTTTAAAATAGAAAATAACGATTCTTTTTTATAATAATTCATAATTAATTTAATGTTCCAGTTGTATAAATTGTATTAATATTTTGAAATATTCTATTGAATTTATGATTTTAATAAACAATATGTAAGCATTAGAGTGTATTTAAGAAATAATAAAAAATTAAATATTTAGTCTTAAGATCTTAATTATTCTATTTAGAAGATACTTTTCTTTCAATCCAACCCGTTCCCCTACAACGTGGACAAGTTGTTTTACTAAATTTACTAATTGTCCCAAAATCCCTAATTTCTTTTTTCTCATTATAATCTCATCCTTTTTTTGAATTCTTTTTCTGTTCTTTTCACTAGTTTTTTGATATTATGAAAAAAATTTTAATTATTTTTTAGCCCAACCACTTCCCTCACAATAGGACAAATCTCGGTGACCATACGGGGGCTATCCGACTATCCAAGAACCCATCCAATTGTCACCTTAAAAACTCTCTCACCTTTTCCGGTTCCATCACAAACACCGCATTTAACTAAAGAATTTTCTCTTTTAATCTTTTTCCTTGGCATTTTTAATTCCTACCCCTATGGTAAAGTTTAATTAATTCAATTTTCAATAACTTGATCTGTCTTTTATTGCTCTCAATATGGAAATTCTCATTTTTACTCTTTGTTATTAATATCAATTAATTTTTACACTAATATAAACATAATTTAGAAGGATAACAGAGAATTTTATCATTAAATCTATTTTATCTATAAGCCTAAGGAAATACCTTTTGAGATAGAATATCAATAACATTAAAATCAAAAATTGCTTTGATCTTTATGATCTTTATGAATTTAAAAAAGAAAAATCGACGAATTGAGAAAAAATCTTCTAGAACCGCTGCGTTTACATGTGTTTCAAGGGCTTCATCATATTATGAGAAATCACCTTACTATAAAAGTAATGATTATATAGCTCCTCGATTATTAACTAAAATATTACAACCTTTAGTTAAATCTAAAAGAATAAGATCCTTCCTTATGAAAAAATTGGGTCCAGAAGGGATTTATGAATATGTCATTGCTCGGACGAAATTCATTGACAAGATTTTTATAAAAGCACTATCAAACAATTTCAACCAGATTCTTATCTTTGGGGCTGGTTTTGATACTCGAGGCATTCGGTTAACAGAAGGTTTTGAAAATATTAAAGTTTTTGAATTGGACGTTATGACAACCATATCTGATAAATTAAAGCAATATAAAAAACGAAAAGTAGATCCTGGAAGAGTTAGGTATGTGAAAATAAACTTTAATAGTGAGAATATCAAAGAAACAATGAAAGGAGCGGATTTTGAGTACAATAAAAAAACGCTTTATATTCTCGAAGGAATTATAATGTATTTGAATGAATCTGCAATCAATGAAGATTTTAATTTTATTAGTAAAAGTGCAGGTAAGGGAAGTGAAGTTGTTTTTGATTATATCTATCAATCAGTCCTTGAAGAAAAAAACTTGTTTAAAGGAGAACAGGAAATATACAGAACTGTTAAAAAATCTGGAGAAAGCTGGACCTTTGGTATAGAAAAGGGTGAAATCATTCAATTTCTTCAAAAACGAGGATTAGAATTAATTAAACAATTGGATTCTCAAAAGTTGGAAGAAATGTACTTTCAGGATAAAAATGGGAATACAGTAGGGTATATAAATAGCACACATTGCATAGTCCATGCAAAAGTAAAGTAATGAATCCAGAATTTATTGTAATTTAATTTAGTAATTGGAAAGTGTTTGGATTTTGAATAAATGATAAAATATTATCAGAGAGTTATTATGATTTGATTTTCTTACTGTTGTTACTTATTGCGTCTACTATTTGTTTTAAGATTTCATTAGGAATACTATGTCCCATTCCATCCAAAAGTAATAGTTCCGCTCCAGGTATCGTTGATGCAATTTCTTTACCAGCTTCAACAGAATTAAAAGGATCTTTCCTTCCATGGATCACAAGGGTTGGTGCTTTAATTACTGAGATTTTGGGCTGAATGTTACCTGGTACTGCCATTGCTGCCATTTGACGAACTACACCTTCAGGATAGTAACTTCTGTCATACTCGTTTGTCCTGTATTCTCTTGCTTTGTTTTCATCATAATTAAAATCACCATATATTAATTTATCGCGTTTTACCATTTCTTCTATATATGCTTTTCGTTCAGAAGGAATCGGTGCGAAAAATTGAGTCATAACCTCTGGATTTGCTTGTGGTAATAAAGGATTTCCTGTTGTACTCATAATTACATTCAATGATAAAACTCTAGAAGGATATTTATAAGCTACAATTTGAGCGATCATACCACCCATAGAAGCACCACAGAGATGCGCTCTATTAATATTTAACGCATTTAATAAACCAACAACATCATTAGCCATATCTTCTAATGTATATGGAACATCTGGTATCTCTCCACGAGTAAAAGCAGCACTAATTTCCATCATATCTGGTATCCCAGCATTGTTAAATTTTGTTGATAAACCAACATCTCGATTATCAAACTTGATAACAAAAAAGCCATTATCGACAAGTTCATTACATATATCATCCGACCAAGCTAATAGTTGGCTACCCAAACCCGCTATTAATAATATTGGTTTTGAATCTGGATTTCCAACTGTTTCATATTCAATTTCTATATGATTTATATTCGCTTTTGGCATTATTCTCCTTTTTTCCTTAAAAGTCAATTTTAACTATATTATATTAAATAATTAAAAATAAATCCATTTTATAATTTTGTAAAAAGAATCTAAGATCATTTTAAAGATTCGCTTTGCTTTAAAGTTGTGATCTTACAGATCTAAGTAATAATCAAATCAAAAATTTTCGCCGGCCACGAATTGCCCATATTTGGAAAAGAAACTTTCATAACAAAATAGCTTCTCAAAGGTTAAAAAGAGATCCGATATCAAAAAACGAATTTCTTGAAAAAAACTTGAATCCATTCTTAATGGTGAATCCTATATCTAATTTCTTTGATGGATTCAGCATTGTTAAAACCATTGACATTGGTTTTTCAATACCAGACATGAAATATTCAAAATCGGATTTCGGTTTAAAATATATATTTTTTATTTCATCTGGGACTGTATACTTGACATCTCTAAATAAGGGATTAGTTTCCTTGTTGCCAACCATTAAATCATAAAATGCTTCAATTCTTGTTCTAAGTCCTTCAAATCCAGAGCTTCCATCAAGACTAAAATGAATGTGGGGCATGTAAAACTTGTCCATGTTTTTCTCAGCTTCTAGCATTCCCATAAGGGATATTTCAGGCATGCAAGTAAATGGGAATATATGAACAAAACCATCAAAACCTTTTTCTTGAGACTCAAGATAACTTCCCATATTCCATACTGCTTCTCCACCAATATCCATTGGAATATAGTTTCTTGCTTTACGTTCAAGCCGTCTTCTTCGTTTGCTGGCATCAAGTTTGTACATAACCCAATCAAAGACATCATACTGTTTGTGAACCTCGATACCCATGACGCCTAATTCCCCCATCAGATCATAATTAACCCATTTCTCCAACATGACTTGGATTTCCCCAGTATAACAAACCCTCAAAGGTTCCATATCCTTGTCAATTGGAATCTTGCGAAAATTTTCATCTATTATTCTATCAAAATTAGATAATTTCATCAAGTTATTTTCGTTATCAAGTAAATTCATCAAAGTATGAACTACTTTGGTAGTCATTGATTTGTTTTTTTCTCGACATCTAACAAGTCCTTCAATATGGCTTATTCTTTCAACATAGTATGCTTTGACCAAGAACAAGAGTGTGTTTCTTAAAATTTTATAGTCATCAATTTTTCTTCCTGTTCTTTTTTCTAAATTAGGAAATACCCTTAGCCATTCAAGATTTCGGAAATCATCTTGACGCAGATAAAACATTCTAACATCCTTGAATCCCATGTTTTTCATAATTCTTTTCTGGACAACACCATACATTCCTGCTCGACAAGGGCCGTGGTCAGCAATCATCATAAAGTCTTTAACATCATAATTACGATACAGGTTTATCATTTCACCAAGAATAACTTTAAATGGAAAACAAACGAATTCAGGAGAATATTTGACTCCTTCACTAACGATTTCAGTATTTACTAGAGGGGGTTCAACAATTTCAATGCCAGGAATTTCATGGAATAAACCTTTGAAAAAAATATAACTCCAACCCATTCGTGAAAATGAAACTCTAACATTTACCATTTACCGCACCTACTATTCCATCGTGCAAATATCGCATCATCCTTTTCTCTTCCAGTTGTTCTATTCTTATCTTCTTCCCTGACAAGGTATTTAACTGTACATCTATTAGCACAATCAGGACAAACAAATGAACCTGAAGCCAAGTTCAATTCACTAACTTTTAGGCCATGAAAAGAAGACATCTGTCCATTTACATATTCCTTTGCCAAAATAGCTGAACCAAATGCTCCCATCACGTAATGGTTTTCATGAATAATGACTTCATGCCCCAGTTCTTCTTCAAAAGCATTTTTTATTCCGGAATTTGCTGCAACTCCTCCCTGGAATACGAAAGGAGGATACAGTTTTTTACCCTTACAAACATTATTCAAGTAGTTTCTAACAAGAGCTTTACACAATCCTTTGATAATTGCTTCTTTAGAATATCCTTCTTGTTGTTTACTGATCATATCAGATTCGGCAAAAACTGTGCATCGTCCTGCGATTGAAACCTCTTCTTCTGCCCGAAGAGCATAATCCCCAAATTCTTCAATTGGAACCTTGATCCGAACTGCTTGGTGATCTAGAAAAGAACCAGTTCCGGCAGCACAAACACTGTTCATGTTAAAATCTGTTACGATGCCATTTTTCATCAATATAACTTTGCTGTCCTGACCCCCGATTTCAAGAATTGTTCTTACGTCAGGAGTATAAGTTGAAGCTCCAATTGCATGAGCAATTATTTCAGGTTTTGCTATATCTGCTCCGATAAGAGCTTTTATTAAATACCTAGCAGAACCTGTTGTCCCAACACCACAAATGCTTTTTTCGATGTTTTCGGGAAGAACTTCTTCCATGAATTTTAGATTTTCTTGTGTAGAAACAATGGGAGAACCACCATTTCTGGTCCAGGTAGCATACAATAATTCATTTCTCTCATTAATTATTGCACATTTCGTGGAGACACTTCCGACATCGATTCCTAAATATAATCTGTCATTCACATTCTCTGAAAGAATATTTTTTATAAATTCTGGTTTAATCATTTGTATTTCTTCCTCCTTATCATTTCGATAAAAGATTCTACTCTTGTGGTTATTTGAGATTCTCCACTGTGTTCATCTAATGTGAGATCAATAAAAGGTTTATCTTTCATGTCAAAATCTTGCATTATTAATTCTTGAATTAAAGAATCAGGACCACATGCAAAAGAAATCAAGAAAATACCCCCATCAATCTCTTCATTATGGATAACATAATCAGATAATTGCATCAATTCATCTTCATTATCCCAGAAATTGCAAAGATTATCATCAATTTCAACTCTTCTTGAAAAGATTTCCTTTGGAGCATTTTCAACAGTTATAACATCAACAAAATTAGATTTGAGAATATCCATTAATCCATGATTAATAATTGGCTCATAAGTATTGTATGGATGACCAATAACCATTAATGAAAGTGGATAATTTTTATAATCTTTGTTAAGTTTAGGTCGAAATCTTTTCTTGAATTTATAATTTGGATATTCTTCAAAAGGATACATTTTGTAAAGGGCATCAGGAACAAAAATTCCATCCTTGATCAACTCATGGAATTCTTCAAGTTTTTTATATCCATTTTCATACGCAAGTTTTGATTCTTCTTTTGATCTATCTAATTTTTTTCCAAAATCTATTGCTGATTTCATCATTGAATATTCCCTGGCATTAATAGTCCATTCAATAACGGGAATATTAGAAACTGCTGAGTGTTGAGTAACATCTGGAAGGATCAGGAATTTCGGACAATAATAATGATCTTTACTATTACTAATGAGTCTTGGAACTAATATAAAATCTAGATCGGGGTGATTTCTTGATAAATAATTTACATGACCATAATGAATCTTGATTGGAATGCATAAATCGGTTGCAGATTGATTAGATCCGTTGGTAAGAATTTCTTTATTTGTTTTTGGGCTCACAATAACTTCGCAACCGAGATTTGTAAGGAATCCTTCCCATAATGGAAAATACTTGTAGAAATACAGGGAACGTGGTATACCTACCTTCAGTTTTTTCGTCTTTTTAGTCTTTTTCTTGTAATTCGTCTTTTCATACAAGTTTCGAAATAGGTTCTTGGGATCCGTTTGTTCTTTAACTTTATCATATAATTTCTTGTTAAATACCTTCCAGAACAAGTCTTCCTCGTAGTAATTATGAGTTATTAGGGTTTTCATTCCCCTAAGTTCATGAACCTTTTCTTCTAGCGCTTTATAGAAGTTAAATCCCTTTCTTTTTTGCTCGAACCCGTAGATGGCAAAATCTATGAATAGCTCATCCTCGATGGGAGCGATCATATCTTGATTGATCCATGGGTAGAATTTGTACCCATCTAGTTTGTTTTTTTGCATGCGGTAAGGGACGATCCAAACTGGGAAGTAATCAAATAACTCCAGGTACCAATTGAAAAATTCTTCCGCGTTAGTGATTGGTATGAAGACATCAACAATCACGTCCGGTTCGCCCCCCTTCTTAGTTAAAAATGGTAATCGTTCGCTGGTCTTAAGAATATTTGTCGATCCAAGTATATAGGGTCCTACTAACCACCGGACTACTTTATTCTCAAAAATTCCTCCAGCAACATTTCGTATCGACCAATGGCAATCTGCATCATACCTGAAAAAATAATCTATGGTGGAGAGGAAGTCTTGCTTTCTTTTCATTGCACTTTTATAATAAATGTCGTAGAAATACTTACTCTTGTAAGGAGCTTCCTCCTCATCAACAAAGCTGGCAACGCAGAGTACGTTCTTATTTTCGGAGAAGATAAGCCCGTCCATCATTTCAATATCCTGCTTTTCGTAGTGTTGCTTGATAGCTTCCATATATTCACTAAAAGTATCGTAATGGATGTAATCGATACGGACGCACTTCTTTGCTGGAACAAGCTTGAACTTTAGGAGCGTGATGATTGCAATTGTACCGAAACTCCCGTGCAGCATCTCGAATATTTTATGGTTATCACTTTTCGAGCATAACATTATGTCACCTGTTCCTGTCACAATCTCTATTTCTTCACAAGAATCGAAAAATCCCCCATACTTGAAAGACATGGATTCAACTGAACATCCTGCTACTACCCCACCTATCGTGATTCCCTTGAGCTCGGAAACGCATTGCGGTACGAGCCCATACTTTAAGGTTTCTCTTGCAAGTTTATCAAAAGTAACCCCTGCTTCTGCAATACACGTCCTTGCATCCGTATTTATCTCAATAATTTCTGTAAGTGACCTCACATCTATCGGCTTATCACTATATTTTGGGTTATCCGGCTGTGGGGCCATATGGGAAACACTCGCCTTTTTTAGAGAGAAATATTCCCCCGGCTTCGCGTTGTCGTACGCATTTCTAACCATTTCAGAGATTGCTTCTATCTTTCTTTTATGTATTTTTAGTTTTTCTTCGCTCATATCAAACTCAGGGTTGGGATTATTACACGAAACGATCCTTACCAGGATATAGTATGTAAAATCTCTACTTTATTTTAATCTCAAATAATAATCTAATAGCTTTCAAAATTTTTCTTTAAACTTAAAAATTTCGAAATGAGCCTAAAATTAGATATTCTTTGTGATGATAAAAACTTTATCAACTTCAAATTGGTAAAAAAAGAAGGATAAGTTATTTTAAAGATTTATATTTTTTCAACCCAACCAACTCCATCGCATTTAGGACAAGGTTCTTCAGCACTCGATGAATTCATTTTCCCACCTAACCACCCTAGAGCAGTATCAGGATAGAATTTTCTAACCATCCCCGTCCCACCACACAAAGGACATCTTATTGCTTCATGGGGTTTTTTTAATTTCTTTTTGAATATTTTCAAGATTTTAACCTCGCTTTTTGTCTTAGTATTTCTCAAAGAAGGTTTCCTATTATATATAAAAACCTTAATTTCAATTATTTTTCAATCCAACCAGATCCACCGCAGTTAGGACAAGGTTCTTTAGCACTATTTGCGCCCATTCCTCCTGATATCTCAAGCCAAGAATCAGCATAGTATGTTTCGACCATTCCCGTCCCACCACAAGTAGCACATCTTACTAATTTATGAGGTTTTTTTGATCTCTTTTTAAATAATTTCAAATTTTTTCCCTAATATTTTGTCTTATTTTTTCCCAATAGAAACTTTCCCGTTATATCTATTATTATTATTATTTTTATTATTAATGATTAAAATATGTTTATTACAATTTCTTTTTATTGAAGCAAAGGCAATATTACACGATCTTCTGAATGGTTAATGATAGAGTTTCATCAAATGCTTGGCCGTCTACCTTACATTTAAAGCCTAAATCATCTGAAGAAAACAATTCTTTAAAATAACCTAACCAATAATTACTGTAACGTCTGTTTTGATCATAGGTTTTTCTAAACTCATTTCAGGAGTTTCTGCGGCAGTTAACATTTGACTAAAAGTAGTTTTTCCAATCAACATCATCTGTAATTCTTCTCTGGTCCGACACCATAAGTCTAAGTCTTCAGATTTGTCCGGATTTTTCTTTTTGTCATATTCTCTTAATGCTTCCATAATAAATTCCCATTCTCCTCCGAAGTTATCCTCATATTTCTCAAGTATTGCCGCAACATCAGCGGGCATTGAAAAATATTTCTCATATATCCTAATAGCTTCTTCTATTACTGAATAAATAATCTTACCTTGGTCTTTATAAGAGCCTTTACCGTAAAGATTATTCGAGAGCTGGTAAAGTGTAGAGTATCGAAAGATGAATGGCTGGAAATTCTCGGGATGGATTCTGATACTGGTAAAGAATCTATATCCGATAAATTAAAACTAATATCAAAAAATGATAATCTAATCAGGAATCTAAATAATTTCGATCAAATAATTACAATCAATATATATGTATATATTCTATATTGAACCACTTTAAAAGTAAGATCTGATAAATTATTTTTTTATCGAAAGATTTATATATTTAATTATATATAATATTTTTGGAAATATACAAAAATAGATAGAAATAGATTGAAATATATTATACTAAAAATGAAAAATAAAAACAAATTTTACAATTCTATTGGCATTTTATTTGGATTTGTCATATTGACTTCGATTTTTAGTCTTTTGATAAGTAGAATGAACTTAGATGTAAAGATTTTCAATATATCCCTATCATCTATGCCAATGTCACTTTTTGGAATCATATTCTTCATTATATTCTGTATTATTATTACTTCCGCATGTAATCATAATCGAAGTCGAAATCATCCTATTAGAACACGAGATGATTCAGATTATACGGTTAAAAATCCTTATATAATTGAAAGAACTATACAAAATGAAGAGAAAAATTTAATTTATAATAAAGACGATCCAACCTTAAATCAAGTAAATAAGAATTCTCAAGAAATTCAACCATTTTATATAAAGAAAGAGACAAAAGTAAAATATTGTTCTTTTTGTGGAGAAGAATTAGACAATAAGGTACGTTATTGCCCAATGTGTGGTAATAAAATTGTAGATTTAGATTAAATATAAATTGGAGGATTAATTTTAGCCATAATTTCGTTTATTTTAACTGAAACTTCTACTGATCATGATCAAGGCACAGATCACATCGATCATATTGATCACCCTGACCATCCTGATCATATAGACCATGCTGATTATTTAGATCATCCTGATCACGTTGATCATGTGGACCATCCTGATCATATAGACCATATTGACCATGCTATTTATTTAGATCATCCTGATCACATAGATCACGTTGATCATGTGGACCATCCAGATCATGTGGATCATGTAGATTATACTAATGAATTTCAAACAGATACAATGATACAGGAAGGTAGTACTCCCGCACCATTCTTACTTTTACTTTCCTCAGCATTATTAGTTTTTGGAATTACTGGGATGGCATCATATTATCTAATCATAGGTATTTTCAAATTTTTATTGTTTATTATTGCTCCTATTGCAAGTATTTTAGCCACTAAGGTTATTTCAGTACTCTGGGAAAAAATTGCTACTTCCATGCATTATACAATAGCTGCAACTCAAAATTTGTTAGGGGTAGAAGGGGAAGTTGTTTTAAAAGTCGATGAATATGGTGGGGTTATTAAGATAGCTTCAAGAAATCCATTGAAATACGAGAAATTGCATGTGAAGCCTTATAAGGAGGGGGAGGTTTTTGAAAAAGGTCAAATTAATTATAAAAAAGGAGGAAGAAAAAGAATGTTATTTCAACAGATTAATGGAGTGATTGTAGGTGTTATAGTTACTGTCGTGATAATCGCATTTTTATTTCTCATATTTTTAGCCACACGATACAGAAAGTTTAAAACGAATCAGTTTGTGATCCATTTAAGGAATGGTAGAGTAAAATCTGCTGGATTAGGAGGAAGAATCTGGTTGTTGCCACTGATTGATGAATATATTGTAATTCCTACTACAAGTATACAAACAATTCTAGAGGCTCATGAACAGGTAGTATCCATGGAATACCAAAATATTTCTATAGTAGGAATGTTAATTTGGAAAGTAATTAACCCTGAAAACGCTTTTAGTGCCATCTCATGGAATCCCCAAGATGATCATTATGTAGAAAAAATCTTGAAAAATGCTGCAGAAGCTATAATTAGAACTACATGTGCTAATATGCCTCTTGAAAAAATTATTAGAGAGCGACGTGAGATTATTGAACATGTAAGTAAAGAGTTACATGAATTAACATCAGATTGGGGTCTTATAATTGAATCTATAGAAATAAGAGAAGTGAACATACTTGAACCCGAATTAAAGAAGAATATGGAAGCAACTAAACAAGCAACAGTGTATAGAACAGCTCGTATTGCTAAGGCTGATGCGGAACGGGAATCAAGAATGAGAGAATTGGAAGTACAGAATGAAGTTGGTACTCAAGAGCAATTAGTTCAACGAGATATTGAATTACGTAGAAAAGAAAAAGAAATCGCAATCGCTGAACAAGAAAGAGAACGTAAAAAGATTGAAGCAGATGGAGATCGTCAAAAGAAAGTTATTGAAGCGGAAGCCGATGCAGCACAGATTAAAAAGAGATTAATTGCGCAAGCAGAGGGTGAGGCTGCAAGTATTAAACAACAAATGATGGCTCAAGCAGAAGGTTTTCAGAAACAGGTTGATGCGATGAGTAACGCAGATCAAAGATTTTTAGCTGTCCAATTGACTAATATTCTACCGGAAATTTTTAAAAGTATTAATCCAGAGAAAATGTTCATAATGGGGGATGGGAATGAATCCTTTTCAGCTCTCGCTAAAGCTATAATCCCATTTCTAACGATTTTACCCGAATATTCTGATAAGATCAAGAACTTTTTAGGTAACGGTGGAAAGGATATGAAACATAATTTAAAAGAAATTATTGCTAAATAATTAAATCAATTTTTTTAATATTTTTAAATTACTTTTATTAATTTTAAAATAGCTATTTGAAAGGAGAGGATAAAATTTGGAAGAGTATCAAGATGATGTGTTGTTATATTTCAATAGTTTATATCAGAAAGAGATTCAAGAAGATTTAGAGATCGAGATTGAGAAAAAAGAGCACCCAAATTATCCAATTATTGTCATAACATGTATGGATCATAATATTGATCTTTCTCGTATATTTCGTCTTCATCAAAATGATATTATTGTATTAAGAAATGCAGGTAATATAATTACTGATGATATGATTCGTTCAATTCTTATAGCTGTGCATAAACACAACATTAAAGAAATCATTATAATGGGACATACTAATTGTGAATTAAAGGAAGTAAATCCCTTAAAAATGATTAAAACAATGCCTAGTAAAGTTCTTCGAGAAATTGGCGCTCGTGGAGTAAATGTATCCCAAGAAACAATTAAATTTTTTCATATTTTTGTTGATGAATTTCGAAATGTTAAAAACCAAGTAAATTACCTCAAAAATATGGAGATACTACCATTAAAAGTAAAAATTAAGGGATATCTCCACGATGATGAATCAGGCTGGATTTTTAATCTAGAAAACGAAAAAGTAAAAGAAATTGAGAGTATTACAGAGTTTAGGAAAATGTTGCCTGATTTGAAATACGATAAAGTAGTAAAAATGAATCAAATTTTCAAAAAAGAAGAAAATAAAGTTGAAGCTCAGAGTGAAGTAAAAATAGAAAAGGAAAGTGGAAGAACAGTTAAACCAAGTAAAAATTTAGATTCTGAACCAGCAGATTCAAAAAGCGTTCTTCAGAAAAATGGAGAAGATCCCTTAAAAGATTTAGAATTAAATTTACCTTTTCCAAAATCTTCTCTCAATATTTCTATACCAAAGCTTAGAATTCCTAAAATAAATGTACCTAAAATAAAAATTTACACACCAGGAAAGAAAACCGAAAAAGAAGAAGTATAAAATATTAAATTTTTGTTTAAAATTTTATTTACTCTTATTCTATTGATATATTATATTAAACATTAAAATTTTTAAAATTAAGAATTTAGATTTTTTTAGTATGATGAATTAATCCCAAACAATAATTCATTTAATTTTAGTAATATTTAAACAACTAAAAAAACTAGGTAATTAAAATGAACATCATAGCCCTAATATTTTTAATACTTTTTATCTCGGTTAGCGTATTACATACATTTTTTGTATTTAGAAGAGAAAAAAAGCTTCAATATTATAGTCTCCCTTCTATTTTGATTACTCTTATATTGTATGATATTTTTAGTGTTCCATTTGGAAATATTAACTATTTTATAGTTATTGGACTAGTATGTGGGTTTATTGGAAACTTCTTTTTTATTTTTTATCATGAAGAAGAACATTGGTTAAATGGAGTTATATTTTTGATAGTTGGTCAGTTTAGTTATATTATAGCCTTTTTGAAATACAATCACTAAAACAAGATATTTTTATGAATTTATTTTCAATACTTAGATTACCAGGATCTCTTGGGTTATCATTTTATCTTGTTTGGGTAGGGTCCTTGATATTCCAAGTGTATTATGGAATCATCCTAATCGATATGTTTGACCAAAAAATTCCACATACGGGTATATTTGTATTAATTACATATATTATAGCCCAATTTCTTATAGTTCAAGGAGACATTTTGGGAATTTTCTTGTTATAATGATATCAAGTATAGATAATAACATCAAGATAGAAAATCATCTATACTAGATTAAAGTTAAATTAATATCCCCCTTCTATTTTAGCTTTATTTCCCTAAAGGAATAGTGATATTATATTTTGAATTAAACCTTAAAATTTAAAATTTATGTGTCTTAAGTTGAAATAATTATAATTAATAAAAATATTATAGAGAATTCAAAATGATATCAATTATATTTCTTGTTCTATATTTTCTATTACTTATTATTCATATAGGCGGAGAATGGTTTAAGAATGTTAAAATTCGACTTATCACAAAACCGTTTCTAATGCCACTTTTGATCTTGTATTATGTATTTAATCTAAACTTAGGTATTTTAAACTGGTTCTTCATTGTTGGACTTATTTTTGCCTGGTTTGGAGATTTTTTTCTAATGGTGGAGAAAGAAGGGAAATGGTTTATATATGGTCTTGGTTCGTTTCTAATTTGTCAGATCTTCTTCATAATTAGTTTCGCATTATCCATTGCAAATATTTTATCTTTTCCTTTTTGGGGATTCTTTCTAATCCTTTTTGAAATTTTTATTATGAGTTTTATACTATTCAGAATTCAAGGGAAAATGGGGGATCTTAAGATTCCGACATACGTTTATGTAGCAGCAATTTTTACTATGGGACTCTTTGCAATCTTAAGATTGGATTCATTTAATTTTATCTCCTTATCATTTCTATTTCCATGGATTGGGTCTCTCTTATTTATTATTTCAGATGGAATAATTGCTATTGATAAATTTGATAAACATATCCCTCACGATCGATTTTATGTGATGCTCACTTACGGCATTGCTCTATTTCTCATCACACAAGGAATTATTTTTACTCAAATTTTTGGTATTTAGGTACAGATCTTGAATTTAGAAGGAAAGGAGAAAACTCTTTATTTTATTTTAGCAAAATTTATTATTATCAATTAATTAAAAAAATTATAAATTTCATAGAATAATCTATTAAACAAGAAATTATTCTTAGAAAATTGGTTAATATCACAAGGAAAATCTTTTTTTATAAGCCCTTGTAGCTCAGTCGGTAGAGCGTTGCCTTGGTACGAAGTGGGTTTCCCCTACTACCCTAAAAGGCAAAGGTCGGGGGATCATACCCCCCCAAGGGCTCCAGATTATAATTTTACATGCTTTTCTCTTGACTTTTTAACTCTCTTCTACTATTTTTTAAAACTCATTCATTTAAATTACCTTCTAGTTTATATCAAATAAAATTCATGAAAGTTTCATATTAGAAAAGAAGATAAATATTATTTATACAAAAACCTTCTTTTAAAATTAAAAAGTTGATAAATATGGATCTTAAACAAGAAGCAGAAGAAAAGTATATAGATTCCAATGAAGTGAAACTTCATACGCTAATCTTTGGATCTGGGAAGCCGGTAATTTTACTTCATGGATTTCCCGATTTTTGGTATGGTTGGAAAGACATAATATTAGGCTTGAAAGAGGAGTTCAAGTTAATAGTTCCAGATTTAAGAGGTTATAATCTGTCCGATAAGCCAGAAAATCAAGAAAGTTATAAAATCCAATATTTAATTGAAGATGTAAGAAGTATTTGTCAAACACTCCAACTTGAAAAAGTTACTTTAATAGGGCATGACTGGGGTGGGATGATCGCATGGATTTTTGCGGAACAACACCCCGAATTGCTTAATAAGTTAATAATTCTCAATGCACCTCATCCGAAAATATAAAAAAATATATCAGTGCATGGTCTCAATCAGGAGCAATTTTAGGAGGAGTTAATTATTATAGAGCTAATCAAGATTTTTCTGAATTTACTGGAATCATTAAGGTGCCAACCCTAGTTATATTTGGAATGAAAGATATGTTTGTAATGCCAGTGGTTCTTGAGGGTTTAGAGGAGTATGTAGAGGATCTAGAAATTTTTAAAGTTGAGAATGGATCACATTGGGTAATGCATGATGAACCCAAATTGGTAAATTCTAAAATAAAATCATTCATTACCACTTAAAATTTTCTTATATGAAGGTTATCGTTTGTTTTCTGGTTGAATACGCGCTAGACTCATAATCTCTCTGAAAAAATTGGGTCAGACGGATGGAATCTAGAGGTCGTGGGCTCATAAAATTGTAGCGATTCGCTACATCTTGGAAATCCCACCGCCGGCATTTAACTTTCTTTATTACTTTTTTACTCATACTTATCTCATTTTAAAATCTTATGTAAGAATAGATGTTTTAACTAAGAACCATTTAATTAACCTAATAAGTTTTTAATTTACTTGATAATAACGTATAATTATGAAGGAAAAAGTACTTTTTACATGGAGTGGTGGAAAAGATGGTGCTTTGGCCTATTATGAACTTCAAAAGGCTCGAAAATATGAAGTTATTGCTTTATTGACAAATCTAGTTAAAGATAACAATAGAACTATGATGCATGGAGTTCAGCAAATTCTACTTGAACAACAAGCGAGTGCTTTAGGAATTCCGATCGAATTAATTTTTCTTAAAAATAAGGAATCCAATAAAGGGTATGAGTTAAAAATGAGAGAGATCTTAACAAAGTATAAAACAAATGGCGTTACTACTGTTGTTTTTGGAGACATTTTCTTAGAAGACTTAAGAAGTTATCGGGAAATCAACTTATCAAAAATTGGAATGAAAGCACTTTTTCCGCTATGGAAAAAAGAAACAAAACAGCTATCTAATAAAGTTATCAACTTAGGATTTAAGGCAATCATTACTTGCGTTGATTCTGAAGTACTTGATAAGAAATTTGTTGGAAGGGAGTATGATCTTGATTTTTTATCCAACCTTCCCCCTAATGTTGATCCATGCGGTGAGAATGGAGAATTTCATTCTTTTGTATATGATGGACCAATATTCCAAGAAAAAATCGCATTCAAAAAAGGGGATATCTTTTCTCATGGTAATAGGTTTTATTTTTGTGATTTAATTCCTATTCAATAAAATTTTTCAATAAAATAAATCAAATCTAAAATCTACATTAAATAAGAATGAAATAATGAAATGGATTATCATTGATGGAATGGGAGTAATTTTCATAAACAGAGAAATTGTGAAAAGTTATCTTCTTCCTTTCCTCAAGGAAAAAAAGGTTAATCTTACTGAAGAAATAATCATTAAAACATATCAAGAAGCTACATTAGGGAAAATATCATCCTATCTATTTTGGAAGAAGATAGGCTTGATTAACAGCTATCCTGATATAGAACACGAATATCTCAGTATGTTTGAAGTTGATTCTGAATTTTATGATGTAGCAAGTTATTTAAAAACAATGTTCCACTTAGCTTTTATTTCAAATGATATTAAAGAGTGGTCTAAATTTTTAAGAAAAAAGTTTGATCTGAATAAATTTTTTGATGTTATTGTGGTTAGTGGAGAGGAGGGATTTAGAAAACCTAATTCAAGTATTTTTAAATGTCTTTTAAAAAACGCTGACGTTCTTCCTCAAGAATGTCTATTAGTAGATGATTCTTTGAGAAATCTTCAATCCGCCGCAAAAATAGGTTTTAAAACAATTAGGTTTATTCGAGAACAACATAAAATTAATTTTTGCTCAGAATTTGAGATTAGTAGTTTTAGAGAACTAAAATTTATCATTGAAAGCTCTTTTTCTAAAAAATAACAAAAATTAAAGTAATTTAAATTTCAAGCATCGATAGATCATCTGGGATAAATATAGTCCCAGTAAAATGTTTGCGAACTTGTGTATAGAATTTATCGATTTGTTCATGGAAAGTTGGAGAAATATGGATTAAAGCTATATTAATACAGTTTGATTTATTTGCAATGTCAGCTATATCGTGGGGAGTACTATGATATAACTGGTGAGCAAGGTTTTGAAACTCATCTGGAAATGTAGATTCATGGATTAATAGATTACAATTATCAAAAAATGTTATCAATCCTTGAATTGGTTTTGTATCTCCCGAATAACATACTGATTTTCCATTCTCTTCAACCCGTAATGCAAAAGTGGGATCTAAATGGCTGGTTTTTATGGCTTTAATAGTATAATTTTCTTCTTCTATTGATTGAATTTCTATTATATCTTTTAGTGGAAGATATTCAATTTCAAAACTTTTCATTCTTTCAGGAGTATGAATAAGATCGAGGATTTTTTCAATTGTAGACTTAGTATCTGCAGGTCCAATTATTTTTAAAGTTTCTTTTCTTTCATTAATCCAATAATACCATAATAATGAAAAAATGCCCATAAAGTGATCATTATGAAGATGTGTTATACAGATAGTAGTTATATTCTGTATCATATCGATTTTCAACAAATTTTGAGTGGTCCCTTCTCCACAATCCAATAAAAGATTATTATTGATTAGTATGGATGGATAGGTTCTAAATTAAGCTTAACCGATTGATTGGAGAATAGGGTTCTAGCTCAAATTTTTTAAAATATAATTGAAAAGTATTTTTTATTTGAAGAATCATTAATTATTTGTTATGGAAAGATTATATAAGGATAAAATTTCCTCTAAAGAAGTTGGAATATTAGATAACAATAGTGAATGGTTAGGAATTCCCAAAGCTCATCTTATGGAATGTGCGGGATATTCTTTTGCAATGGAAGTTATCGAAAAATACGGTTTAGATTCCAATTCTAAAGTATTAATCTTTTGTGGAATGGGAAATAATGGTGGAGATGGATTTGTTATTGCCCGACATTTATCCTCAATGGGAGTAAATGTTAGATTGATTCTTATGGGTAGACCAAATAGAATCAATACAGAAGAAGCAAAACTAAATTGGGATATTATCTCAAAACATCTCACGGAAAATATAACACTTGAAATAATAAAAGATTCTACCGATGTAGTTAGTTTAGGGATCCTTCTAGATAATGAGGATTTTGATGTTTTAATAGATGGAATGCTGGGTACAGGAATAAAAGGTAAAATAAGAGAACCAATTGCTACTGCTATTGATTTTATTAATGAAATAAAAGATCATCAAGAAAATATTAAAATTGTATCTATTGATGTTCCTTCTGGTTTAGATCCGGATACTGGTAATGTTCCCGATAGAGCAGTAAAAGCGGATTTAGTTATTACATTCCATAGAAATAAGATAGGGATGGACATCAATAGTGATTATATTAAGGAAATCATAGTAAAGCCTATAGGGATTCCTCAGGAGGCCCAAATATATGTGGGAAGAGGAGATTTAATTCCTACCCTCAAACACAGGCAATTTCATTTTCATAAAGGGCAATTTGGAAGAATGCTTGTTATTGGAGGTTCGAAAAATTATTCTGGAGCTCCAACATATAGTTCCTTAACTGGGATAAATTTTGGGTTAGATCTTGTGATAACTTATACACCTCAAGTAATTGGGGACGTGGTAAGATCATATTCTCCAAACATGATTGTTCGTACCTCACCTGGTAATTGGTTAAAAATGGATGCTTTTGAAGAAATATGCTATTTGATTGATTGGGCAAATGCAATAGTTATTGGTCCAGGATTAGGAAAAGAGAAAGAAACTGAAGAGTTATTAGTTGAAATTCTAAAATACCTAAAGAAAAATAAGAAATCATTTGTTTTAGATGCAGATGCTTTAAAATTAATAAAGAACCATCTTAATTTGATTAAGGGACAATCTTGTATTCTAACACCTCATGAAGGTGAACTGAAGATTATGAGTGGATACACCAATTAGCTAAAAAGTTAAATATTACATTATTAGTAAAGGGTCCTTATGATTATATAAGTAACGGTAAAGAGATTAAAATAAATAAGACAGGATGTCCTGAAATGGCTGTTGGAGGGACAGGAGATATTTTAGCGGGTTTATGTACATCTTTTCTCGCTACTGAAAATTCGCCATTCCAAGCTGCTTGCTCAGCCGCTTTTCTGAATGGTTTATTAGGAGAATACACAAAGGAAAATTATAATACTAAATTCACTTCAATGGATATGATTGAACAATTAAAAGAAATAATAAAGTATTTTGAATAAATTATTTTTCTTTTCTAACAAAAAATATCCTCCCTACTATTTTTCTTAAATATAAAGAATAAGGATTATATGATTAAAATTAAAAAAAGAATTCAAATATAATGCAGTGTTGTTTATTCTTCTTTATAAACACAATCATGAACTAATTTTCCTCTTTCAGAGAGATTCATTACAATTACTTTTGGTCGACTCATAGCCTCAATTGTATATTTAATTCCTTGGGTGCCCATACCACTTGATTTGGCTCCTAAAAATGGAAAATGATCTGGACCACGAGAACTTGCTCCATTAATTTGCACTGTTCCAACCTCCAGTTCTTGAGCAATATTCATTGCTAAATCTATATTCTCTGTAAAAATCATCCCTTGTAACCCATATTGGGATGCATTAGAGATTCGAATTGCCTCATCTGCACTTTTTATTCGAATAAAAGGAATTACCGGTCCAAATTGTTCTTCCCAGGCAATTCGCATATCCTCAGTAACATTATCAAGAACTGTGGGCCAGAATATATTATTCTCTCTTTTATTTCCACATCTCACTGTTGCTCCCTTATCAATAGCATCTTGGATCAATTCCTCTATGTAATCACATTGTTTATTGCTAATTATTGGTCCAATCTTCTTATTTTCTGCAGGACTTCCTATTGTTAAATTTTTAGCCTTTTCAACTACTTTTTCGATTAGTTTATCTGCAATACTGGGCATGGGTAAAACACGTTTTACTGCGGTACAACGCTGACCATTATATGAAAAAGCGCCTGAAATGATTGCTTCAACAGTTAAATCCAAATCTGCATCATCTAAAACAATAGCAGCGTCCTTTCCTCCTAACTCTAGTAAAAGAGGCTTCATTCCAGCAATATCTGCTATATGATTTCCTGTTGTAGAAGAACCCGTAAAGCTTATCATATCAACATTCGGATGACTCACCAGGTAATCTCCAATCTCAGAACCCCTTCCGGTAACTACATTGAATACCCCTGATGGTAATCCAGCCTTTTCCATTATAACACCAAAATGCAATCCCGTAATTGATCCCTCAGTTGGAGGCTTTAGCACAACAGAATTCCCCGCTAACAATGCAGGAGCTATTTTTGAACCCGCTAAATTGAAAGGATAATTAAATGGACTAATACATAAAATTACTCCTAAAGGAACTCGATATGTCATCGATAATTTATCTCTATCGTATCCTTCTAGCATATCCCCTCGAATTGATTCACCAAAAAACACATCACTCTCTTCACTGGTTGCATCAAAAATAATTGCTGTTCTCTCAATCTCAGAAATAGCACTCTTTAGGGGTTTTCCATTTTCTTGCATTAGGAGATTCCCTAAATACTCTGACCATTCTCGCATCAATTCTGCTGCCTTTTTTAAGACTTCAGCTCTTTCTCTGAGTGGAGTGATATCCCAACATTCTATACTTTCTTTAGCATTTTTAAAAACTTCATCTATTTCTTCTTTTGTGCAAGCTTGGACTTTTCCTACTAACTCATTATTATATGGATTCAATATTGAGATGGTTTTATTAGAAGTAGATTTTCTCCATTCACCCGTTATATAGTACTTATATTCATCTCCCTCTTTCATTATCTCAAAATCTTTAACTTTTTGAATTGGATTTCACCTTTATATGTAACTTTAAAAAAATTTAAAAAGATAATCTCTATATTATTATTCATTATAGAATATGTCTAAAATTGATTCTAAAAATAAAAAAAGGATCATTATAGCTTATAAATGATTTTTAAAAGAAATCTATCAAGCTAATTACATTAATTCATAAAGATTCTAAAAAGAATAATTAAATAGTAAAACTAATATTAGTAATATAGTAATACTATATTAGTGAAAATTATTTAAGAATATATAAGAGAACATAATAAAAAGGTGTTGGAAATAGGCCGACAAGTGTTTAAAATACTCCCAGATGGTACAACAGAAGAAATCAAGACTCAGAAACCGATAAAAGATATTTTGGATACAGAAGAGTGTTATGTTATCGTGGATGATGAGTTAAGAAAAGTTTATCTCTGGAAAGGAGAGAAGAGTTCCGTTAGATCAAAGTTTATTGGGGCAAAAAGGAGCCAAGAAATACGCGGAATGGTCGGAATGCATTTTGGAGTGGTTCCACAAGATGAAGGAGAAGAGGAACCGGACTTTATCAAGGTTGCGGGTGGCAAGACTGAGGCTGGGATCGCTAAAGAAATCAAACATGAAGAACAACCAAAAAGTAGAACTGCTGGACACCCCTTGCGTGAAAAATCGCACTTTCCAGCTCCAGAGCCCGCTAAAGGTATGAACATTGCTGGAAGTATGTCAAAAACAGATAATTTAGGACCATTATACACGGGCACAGAATCAATGGCATCATTAACTGAAGAGCGTCAGAAAATCGATTTTAAAACGATTATGGAAAAACTAGAAGCAATTAAAATACCCGATGGATATGAAAGGGAATTAATTATTATTGGAAATCATGCTTATTCTCTCGTAGAAAAAGTCCAATCATTTTTAGGAAAAAAACAAATAGAAAAAGTAATTGAAAAGGTTGGTTCGATTCCTGAGGGTGTGTTTTTTGCTGAAGATTACTCTCCTAGAATTTTATCAGAAGACGGAAGCATAATTGCCATAGAATTTTTAAGAAGAACTAATCAAGTTCCAAAACCCGCAAAAAGCACCAGTAAGAAGGATATTTTAAAAAATCAGATAAAACGACAATTAGAACAAAAATAATTGTTCTAAATTCTTATTTTAACCCTTCTATTAATTCCAAATTAGCATGGTTTTTAACCAATAGATTTACGTTAGAATTATCAAAATACATTTTTAAATTACAAATCTAATATTTTATTAACCAAAAATTTCTTTAATATAATAAAAAAATATAATTTTCAAGAAAAATGGCTGAACTAACCCCCAAAGAGGCCCAAAGTCTTTCAAAATTTTTGGGAAATATTACTGAACATACAGAGTTAGAAGCTCTAGCCCTTATTACGACTGAGGGATTAAGATTGGCATTTTCTTCGATCCCTACATATAATTTAGACCCCGATCTCTTTTCTAGTTTAAGTGCAGTGGTTATGCAAAGTGGAGAGGATGCCATTGCAACCTTGGGATATAAGAATTTACTTGAAGTTGTATTGAGAGGTGAAAATGCATTCATTATCATAAGTCAAGCAGGAAGATTTATTATAATGGGAGCATCAAGGGATATAAAGGATTTGGGAAAAATTGTAACTGTATTTCGCTACTACGCCAAGGAAATCAAAAAACGATATCCTAAAAAGTAATTCTTAATCTAATTATCAAAAAAGAAATTGTATATCTTATAATTTTAAAATTTAAACAGAATTCATTTTAAGTTGATTCTTTCAATCATTTAACTAAAAAGTAAGAATCAATGAAAACAAATAATAATAATAAAAGCAATATTTAATATTAGTTGTTTTAGAATTTCAATTAATTTAAATTCAATCCAAATTAAAAAAATTTTTAGTTATGATAAAATTATTCGTAGATTTGAAAGACGGTCTTGTAGATACCGTAATAATATCTCAAAATAATGCTAACACTTTGGGTGTAAATTCTGGAGACTCTGTAGAGGTTTTCAACCCTGATAATAGTAAAAGTACTATAACTAAAGTAGAGGTATCTGAGAGGGTTTTAGATTTTGCAGGGAAATTCTCAAAAAATATCTTGGATAAATTGGAGTATCATGGAGTTGAGTTAGTCTTGAAACCTATTGGTGGTGGAGGTGGAGTTTCTAAAAGGGAACAGTCTACTTATCCTTCTACTAATAGTCAAACCGAGCCAGTTAAACCAATATCAACTCCTCGCCAACCAAGGCAACCAAGTCAAGCACCTATACCTACAAGTTTGCCTCCAAAGCCTAAATTTTTAGGAACGAGTCCTACAAAACCACCAAAACCTCCAGAAAAGTCTTCTGACTACTTTCCTCCACCCAAACCAGCATCTTCATATCAATCGGTTCATTCCTCCCTTCCGACCCAACCAACACCCCCGCCCCAAATGAAAGTTCCTCTTTCTCAGTCAAAGCAGCAAGTAAGTGCTCCTGTGCCACCACAAACTGAACAAGAAGTTATAGAGCCATATCCGAATCGAACTGATGTTGGTCAATTACAACAACAAAAAAATGGAATTATTCTTAATGTACAAGTATCACAGAATATAGAAGGAGGTAGAGTCCAGTTAAGTCAATCTCTTCTTCAAAATCTAGGATTAGGACAAGGGATGTTAATTGCATGGGAAGATCCCCTTACAAGAAGCATGGGATCGGCAAGAATTGATCAAGCTCAAATAAGTGGTAATATCATAAAAATGAGTCAAGATACTAAAGAAGAAACAAATATTCAGTCTAGTCAAATCGTTGTATATTCTACAGAACCTCCCATAGAAAAAGCATCAGAATTAATGTTAGAAGTGAATTCCAAACCAAATCTAGAAGGTTTTTGTATTGTTAGTCCTAGAACCCAACATTCCCTCACAATTCAAACTGGTGATGTACTTCAATTTGAGGACGAATTAACTGGGGCTGTTGGAGCTGTTAAAGTAGATATTTCCGAAGATGTTCCAGATAATTCTATTGTTGTAGATAGTGAAATCTTAGAAGCTTCTGGAGTCGGAAGCTTTGAAGTAAAAGTTTCAAAAAATCAACGCCAAATAATGCCCCTTCAAAGTGTCACATTAGGAATTTCTCCAGTTGCTGGTGAAAATATGTGGGAAGTTATTAGTGTTGCTCGTGAAAATATTAATGGTTTAAAGAATTGGCTAAATAATTATGTTATCTTTAAGGGAATTAAGCTAAGATGGAATGCGGTGAATATTGCTTGCTCAATCATAGATTGTATTCCAGATCTAAAAGGAGATATACTAGCGACAATAACAGAAAATACTACATTAACTCTAAGCCCAACAGGATTGATTCCTTTTAATGCAGTTCTGATTATTGATATAAGTCGCTCAATGATGGCTAGAGATGTCTATGTGACTAATATAGCTCCAGCAATTGAAGGAATAAAAGCAGCAATGGAATCGAAAGAGATTCAAGAGTTTCTCAAAAAATTTAAAGAAGGGATATACATCCCGCGTAGAATTTCAGCAGCTTTCGCAGCTGTACTATTTTTAAGTGAGAAAGTTGGAAGAGGATTTGGTGAAAAAGTAAGCGTGATCCGGTTTGCTGATGAAGCTCAATTACTACCATTCGGGGATAGTTATTATATGGATTCAGCGTCTGGTGAAAAAGGATTATTAGAGGATGCGGCTCGATTGATTGTGGATCGAATAGGTAATGCATATGGACAAGCAACTAATATGGGGAAAGCTATGAATATGGCTTATCAGGTTATAAGTGAATTTGAAAAGATCAATCCGAACCAACCTACTATGATAGTCTTTCTTACAGATGGTCAACCTACTGATGGAAGTGAGTTCTTTAATACGATTCAACGCTTTAGCGAAATGAATAATATAATTATATATATAGTAGGATTAGGAAATCCGGATGATGAATTAATGAGAAGAGCCGCAGCGTTATGTGGGGGTGAATATTTCAAACCAGAGGATGCTGGAGAGCTACTCATTTGGTATTCCAAGAGAGCACGAGATTTATCAGTAAAATTAAAAGCGCATAAATAAAAATTCTTTTAAAAATTGCTATTTCTTCTTTTTCCTTCTAATAAAAAGAATTTTTTCAAATTTATTCGATTTTTCTTATTAATTATTTTTTGCAGCCAAATAGGTCCTATATTATCGTGAGAAACTACTCATTTTATTCCTTTTAAATTCTTATCTAATCTCCCATAGCCAGATCAAAATCAGAGCAAAATTTATTCCTAAAAGAGAAAAAAATAATTTATAAATTAATCAATTCTATTTATTATTATATAGTAATCTGACCAAAACTTTATTTGAGGTTGGATAGATTTTAAATTATACTTATATTAATTATTGAATGGATTGATATGAAAGAAGTAAGAATATTAAGTATCGACAATCGGGGGAGAATAGTAATACCCCAAATCATACGAAAGTCATTAGGATTAACTGAAAATTCCCAACTAATGCTTGTAGCAGATTCTGAGACTAAAGAAATTAAAATCACGCCAGTTGGTTTAGATGAGGACAGGAAACCGATAAAATTAAAAATAACAATGGACGATATTCCAGGAGCATTAGCCAAAATCGCTTCTACTTTTGGTAAACTTGGAATTAGCTTGATGTATGGTGAATCAGTCATCGTAGAAAAGAATAAAACCGCAATTTGGACAGTTATTAGCCCAACTCCAGATATTCCCATGTCAAAGTTAAGAGAAATTTTAATGAATGAAGGAAATGCTAAAAAAGTGGAGATCGAAGAATCTCTTTAAAAGTTTTTCTCATTTCAAAGTATTTTAATCATTTTTTAAAAATTATAACATATATTTAAAATTAAGAATTATTAACTAAACAATTGTAACAATCTACAAAAATATTATTTGGTTTACTTTAATGCTTAAAATAGATTTATAAATTATATCCATTATTAATTTTATAAATCATTCTTTAATTGAGTCGTTAAAAATGCCTAAAAAGAAGAAGGAAGAGGAAAAAAAGCAGAACGAGAAAAATATAATATTGAAGCCCCTCCAACTCTCGAAGATGTTGCCTCAGTTAAGGAAAAACCTAGTTTTGTAAAAAGTGAAGATCAAGAGAAAAGAGAAAAAGTAAGAAGTGAAAATATATATTTAAAACTTACTGATTTTTTTCAAGATTTATTTGAAGGGTATAATCATAGATATAATGAATGGGAAGATTCAATCTCAAATATTTTATCTGTTTTAAGAAAAATGCGAAAGATTACAAAAAAGAATACTGAAGATTTAGTTGGTAAAATCAATAAATCATATGATAAAATTCAAAAAGGTCTTGAACAATTTAAAATAAAACGTGACGAAATTGAGAAAATTGCAGATGTTGATATTCAACGTATGTCAAAAGAATTCAAAAATGTATTAGGACTTCTTGAGTTACAAGTAAAAGAATATCAACTGAAGAAGCTAACTGATGAACTTTTCCATATTTAACTCTTTTAAATACTAAAATTAAATGTATTGGATATTATGTCTGCAGAAGAAGACAAGTTTTTAAAACCACTAATATTGGATATTGGAGCTGATAAATTTAGGCTTGGTTGGGCAGGAAAGGATTTTCCTGAAATTATTGCTCCTAGTGTATACGTTGATATGACTGATTTTCTATTTGAATCTGATATTATTGAAGGTTTTGAAGAAATTTTCATAAAAGGAGAAGAAAAACATTATTATGGTCATCAAGCTTTAAAATATCAAAATATATTAAAAACTCATGAATTTAAAAAAGAAAAAAATTATGTAATTTTAGGAAAGTATTTCCAATACTACTATAACCAGCTCCAAATTCCTGAAGATTATCATTATATGCAACCTTTAATCATTTTAAGTTCGTTTTTAATGAGTGATTTAGAGAAGGCTAAGTTGCAGCAAATCTTTTTCGATCAGTTTAATTTTCCATATTTAATGTTTTTAAGTGATGGAAAGGCAATTTTATCCACATTAGGAAAAACAAGTGGAGTGGTTGTAAATATTGGTGAGTTAAATACCTACATTTCAACTATATTTCATGGTTTTACTAATATTATGGCTCGAGACACTTTTCCTGTATCGGGGAAAGATCTAACAGATTATTTTCATAATTTAATATTAACTGGAAAAGGATCGAGAAAAAATTTCTATTTAGATAAGTGGTTAACAAAAGAAATAAAAGAGAAAACTTCTTTATGTCTCCTCCACCCAAAAAAAGAAAAGAAAAGGGTAAAGGAAGGATTATCGAAGTATAATAGGGTTATTAGCTTACCCGATAATACAAAATTACAAGTAAATCATGAGAGATTTATGGTTTCAGAACCTCTCTTCGATCCTAGAATTATCCATATCGATTATATTAGTCTATCAGAATCTATCGCTAATACAATAAAATTCTGGGAACGCGAAAATTGGGAAGAACTTCTCCCTAACATTATCTTAGCAGGTGGGTCGAGTTCGATTCCCGGACTTAAGGACAGATTAGAAAAGGAGCTTAAAAAATATTTTTCTGACAAATTAAAACCAAAAATTAAGGTAATTGCTCCCTCTGGTCGTAATTTTTATCGAATTTTCAAGAAAAGATTATTCAGTCTCGAAAATTATTAAAGAATGCTAATCACAGTTGGGCTTCTAAACTCTTACTAGATTTATATTTTGATATTGAGCGTTCCGAATGGTTAGATGTTCAGAAGAAACATCAATTAATTATGATTATTTCCAATAGTTGGTGGTTATATTTAAATTCATTATCTCATCAAAAAACATTAGGCTATGAACTGGATCTCATTAGATATATTGATGCCTATAAAAGATTTTTTGCTTTCTTATCACGTCTTGAGGATTTCTACCTATTTGATAACTTTTATACAAAATTATTAAAATCTTTTATTACCAGTGAAGATTTATCAGTAGATGGTATAACTAAATTTATTAATTCATTTTGTCATAATATTTCACAGGAAGAGAATTACTTAAAATTGGTTGAATTACAACTTCTTTTAATGTATTTACGTAAATCGGTTATCCCTACAGAATATTTTCAAACTTCCATGGAATATTTAGGTAGAGTCATATTTAAGCTTGAACCGGGGAAACGTTCTTTGTTTCTATATAACATTTTAGAAAGCGTGAATGTAAAATATAACTTAATGAAAGATTCTGAAGAATTCATTAAAGAAATGAATAAAATTTTTGTTAATAGGATCCCTATTTACTTAAAAGAGACTTTTGGAAATTTAACAAGAGTTTCAATTAACGAGCGAACCTTTGATAATATAATAGTAGATCTTGAAGATTTAGTCTATTATCTAAATGATATTAACGAATATTCATGGATTATTATTATTATTCGCAATTTATATTCAAATCTTAAAAAATATCGAACTCACGAAGAAGGAATCAAAAATTTAAGGAAATATGTTGATTTTTGTGTTGATCGCAATCGATTTGAAATAGCTTTCGGAATTTATGATTTTTTAGAAGATATATTTCTCCACAAAACGGATTTAAGCTATGATAATAATCTTATGAAAAATTGAATAATCACTTACAAACGCCCCAAGAACCATCTCAAATATTTCATTATTTCTACACATGTAATTACCAATGGAAATTCAAGTCAATGTTCTTTTCACTTGAAAAGAAAGATTTTTGGAGAATGATGTTTTACCGCGCTCTGTTTGAGGAAAAAAATATTACTTTAGCTCAAAAAATCATTCCATTTTTAGGTAAAAA
This sequence comes from Promethearchaeota archaeon, assembly GCA_037386725.1. Taxonomy (GTDB): domain Archaea; phylum Asgardarchaeota; class Lokiarchaeia; order Sigyniarchaeales; family SOKP01; genus JARRLT01. Next base: position 3,505 of record JARRLT010000048.1, on the reverse strand, counting down.
TATAAGACCTTTACTTTCTAATTTGGATCAATTAATAGAACAATCTGAACCATTAAAGAATGAAATTTATTCATTTGAAGATAAAGAAACAATCTTAATCGATCCTGAATTCGATATTGAACATATATCATTAAAAATAAACCAAGTTGGAAAGATTTTTTATCAAATTAATTCCACAAAAGATTCATTCATTGAAAATTCTATTAAAGATGAATATTGGAATGATTCACAAATTCTTGAAATATATAATGAATTATTTTCTCTTACAGAAAAAACTGGAAAATATAATTTTAATTTGATCGATTTTGGAAAACTCTTATATCTATTTCTTCCAAAACAAATAAGAAATTTTATTAAAAATATAAAAATTAACAGATTAGATTATATACCTTACATCTATTTTATCTTAGAAGATATGATTATTCCGTTTGAAATGATTTATGAAAACAACTTATTTTTATTAAAGTACGCTTGCGGATATAAAATTGGTGATATATCGATTCCCAGCTTGGATTTTGGGGAAAAAATATCATCAAATACCAGAGAAATGCCCCCTTCCTTAAAAAAGCCAAATGTTTTAATTATTGACTCAATTAATGCTCTGAATCCAAAAAAATGGGATGAAAATCAAAAACGTAAAGAACTTATTTATCCTTTTAAAGCCGGTGCTAATGAGTTAGAATATATTATAGAATATTTTTCAAATTCTCAAAAAATTGATAAAATTACCATATTAAGTGGAATAAAAAGTACAAGAGAGAATATTTTAGAATACATTAAAAATTCAGATATAAAACTTATTCATATTGTTGGAAATATATTTTATTCAAAATGGAGTCCCAAGGATTCATACTTTTTAACAAACGATAATGAAATTGTGAAATTCAAAGAGATTTTTGATGCAATTAAAGAAAATCAAAAAATTTCAAAACCGTTCCTCTTCCTTAATACTCAAATTTACGATATGGAAGGGAATAAATTAAAAGATACTCTAAAGAGCTTCGGTGAAATTATTTCGTATTTTGAGTTTGATTCTATTATGGGAATAATTTGTAGATCATATCCTATTTTTAATGATGAAACAAAAAAGCTTATTGCATATTTTTATGATAATCTATTAGATGGGACAAGTCAAGGAGTCGCGTTACTAAAAGCGAGACAGAATATAATAGCAGAAGAAACAGCAAAAAATATTGAAAAAAGAATCGAAACTATGCCCGAGAATAAGGTTCAACATATTAATCTAAAAACTAGTTTAGTCCTCTCAAGTTATATACTCTTTGGAAAACCTTGGAAAACTTTAAATGAAATTATAAGAAGTAAGATATTTTAATTAAAGTAGTGTGGTTAATATTAAATAAACATAATAAATTTGAGGATAAATTTGTCATCAGATAGAATAGTAGAATTAAGAATTGAGAATAAAAGATTAAAAGAACAAGTTGAAAGTTTAGAGAAAAAAGTATTGACCTTAGTTGGCAATATAGAAATTGAAATTTCAGGTAAATCAAAAAATGTAAATTTAATAAATAACGAAATAACTGAACTTATTAATAATTCAAAAAATAGTTTAAAGATAATGAGTTCGAAGATTGATCGTTTTTATTCTAATGAATTAAGGAAAATCGCCCAAAAAGGTATTCAAATAATGATTATTGCAAATGAGAGAAGCAAGATCCCTGATAACTATCTCGAATACTACGATAAATTAAAGTCTACAAATGGAATTAATATTGTCAATAGTCCAAATGTAAAAATGCTGATGATTTTTAATAATGAGGAGGGCATATACAGTGGTGGATTCTTGGATAGAAAAGAACTTGAAGAATCATTATTAATTTTAACTAAAATTAAGGAAACATCGAAATTAAAAATGCTTTCAAATCTATTTAGTTTACTTTTGCCCTCCTTTATGCGAAAGTGATTATTAATTTTTATTTTATATCATTTTTATTTAATTTATTGAGCATAACGATTTTATTTTATATTAAGATTAATTAATTAATACGTTACGAAATTTAAGATTTTTTAATTAATTCTAAACTTAAAAGAAATTAAATAAGATGGACTCCCATTCCTCAAACTTACCTAACTTAACTCAAAAAATTTTGGAGATATTTAAAGAAAATCTCGCGTGTGGATTTAGAAAAAATAAACGGATAAAAAAATTTGCATACATTAGCCCTAATATTAAACATTTACCCCATCAATATCTTTATAATTCATGTCTTCATATTATTGTGAATTCTCATTTAAATCTTCCTTTAGCTATACAAGAATTCAACACAATATTAAAAACACAAAATAATATTGGAAATATTAATTCAACATACAATTGGAGTGAAGATTCTAAAATAATCAAAAATAATTTTAATTTAAATGTTAATGAAAAACAATTAAGTCTTTTAAATCAACCAATTCTACTTGCATTAGCATTAAAATCAGTTTATCTTAAAATGGGGACAGAAGATATTCTCAATGAAAATTTAGAAAAGATATCAAAATATTACAACTATTTTTATGATTCTAATATAAATTTAAATGATAAAGTAAAGCTTTTAACAATAAAAAATAGGCGATATTCGAGGTATAAAGATATTTTACTGAACTGTGTGTTTATTCAAAATCTTCGAGATTTAGCTTTTTTATATGATAAAATTAATAATGATGAGAAAAAATAGTTTTATAAGAACCTTGCCAGACAATTAGAGCAAGAATTAATTAAAAATTGTTGGAATTCTTCAGAAAGTATGTTTTTTGGATTATATGGTTTTGAGAATCAGATGAGTAATATAAAAACGATTAGTTCTTTAATCCCTTTAATTTTGAATAACCTTCCTCCAAATATAGCAAATAAATTAGTATACGAACATTTATTGAATGAAAATGAATTTTGGTCACCTTTTCCAGTACCTTTAATTGCAAAAAACCAATTTTTATATAAAGAAAATCAAAATTCACCTTATATGATGTCCACATGTATAGATTTAAACTGGTTTATCAGTTTAGGACTTATGAAACATGGATTTATTAACCTTGCTGTGGAATTATCGGAAAAGACTATTGAGATGGTAAGATTAAATGGATTTTACAAATTTTATAACTCAGAAACAGGTAAAGGCAAAGTAAAATATAGTACCGCAAGTATAGTATTGGATTTAAGTAAAAAGCTAGAAACCTTTAACTCAAGCATGAATTTTGTATTTGATAGAGAATGGAATAGAATCAAACGTTTACCGGACTTTTAAACCATGAGAGAGAAAAATATTATTGATGCTATTAGTATAAGTGAACATTTTGGGAAGGAGTCATTATTTTATAAAGAAATAATTTCAGAATTAAAGAATCGTTATGAAGAGAATAAAATGGAATGCAAGAACACATATACGAATTGGAGAAAATATTTTAAAAAAATATATGGGGATAATATTTCATTAGAATTATTTTTTAAGCATTCATATTACTTTCATCTTTTATACGCTTTATTTGTCCTAAATTTAAATAA
>JARRLT010000047.1:0-22898 GCA_037386725.1 Promethearchaeota archaeon | reverse complement strand
ATGAAATATTTTTAGAAAAAATAGTAGATTATTTGGTTGATACTAAGATATCTTCTTTAGTACTGGATTTAAAATCATCGGGATTAATCCCACTTGAATTTATTATGGAATTAAAGAATTTTAAAGCAATGCTAGAAAAATATCCGGATAAAGTTGAAAATCTGAGGAAGTATATTTATATTAAAGAAAATATTATCTCGAAATTTTGCTCAAACAAGTGTAATATTGAAAGCATTGAAGATATTGAAGACCCTCAGGAAAAACTTCAACTAACATATTTAATTTTTAGAATTATTGATTTTTTTCATATTCACAAAATTTTTGATTTCTCCCACATAGAAAATTATCTAAAAAATAAGATTGATGAATGGTTAATTGATATACCACTTATAACTTTAAAAAACCCAGATATCTATTTTTGTGCTATATATTTAGCAAAACATCTTGGAATTGAAATTGATGAGGAAAAGGTAACAAAATTTCTTCGAAATCTTGGTAAAGAGGCAATTGATGAGTATAGTTCTCCTTTAATGGAAGCATCCGATGGAACATATTACTTTTTTAAATCTTTAGATTTAATGAATATAAGATTACCGGAAGAGGAAATTGATAAAATTATATTAGCTGATTCAAGTTATTTTGATTCAAATTATCTTAAAGACCTTGAAACATCCCAACTCATCGTAATTCTTAAGATCTACCATCTTATGGGATATTTTAATAGAATTAACGAAAACTATATCTATGCGATAAATGAAGAGATTGAAAAACGTATTTCGGAAGAAGGGATTAGACAATTTCGTTCAGGATTTTTCTCATCTGAAGCAACCTATTATGTTCTATTCTGGGGTTATTTGAAGAATGATCTTGAAAGATTTAAAAACCTTAAAATATTAGATCGTGTGGTTTCTCGTATCTATAGGAATCTTGAGGTATTAGATTTTTGTGTGGAGACAAATTATGACTTGGTTAGTGAACTTTTTTATTCATGCGAGACTTTAAAGTTATTTAATTGTGTTGAAACGAAAGAAATGATTATTCATCTTGCGAAGTATTTATTTCCAAAACCAGTGGTAGATGAAATTTTAAGTAGTGGGGAAATCGGGCGAACAGATGCAAAATTTAGACATTTAAAAGTAAATAGAATAACTGGAGAAACAATTTACACCTCATAAGCATACAATTATTATTTTTAAATCAAAATCTAAAATTTTAACCAAATATATATCCACTTAGTTTTAATCACAACTTAATTATGAATATATAATGGATTTAAAGAATTTTGAATTAATCTATAAAAAAGATCGCATAGAACTAGAAGATAAATCAAGAATAGAATCAGAGCTAAGAAAGATCGTTGGAAAGGAAAATGTTTCTATAAAAGAAATAGACCTTCTGCCATATACTAAAGATACATCTTTAATTTCTCTTAATTGGGTAATTGAAGGTAAAATCGCAGGATTGCCGCATATTATTACATGGCCAGAAACAATTGAGCAAATTAGTGCTATTTTAAAGTTTGCTAATAAAGAAAAAATACCTGTTATTCCATATGGTGAAGGTTCTGGTGTTGTTGGTGGAGCAATCCCTATTAAGGGAGGAATTATTCTTGACATGAAAAAGTTCAATAAAATTATCAATATTAATGACCAAAATCTTACTGTAACTGTGGAAACCGGAATTAATGGAATGAATTTAGAGAGATATTTAAATGCAAAAGGATACACAACAGGTCATATTCCTCAGTCTCTCTATACTTCTTCAGTGGGGGGATATATTGCTCACAGAGCTGCTGGTCAATTTTCGACAAAATATGGCAAGATTGAAGATATGGTTCTTGGAATGGAATTAATTACACCTGAAGGGGAACTGATAAATTTTGATCCTATTGCTCGAGCAGCTACAGGTCCCCAATTAGATAAATTTTTTATTGGTAATGAAGGATGTTTAGGTATCGTTACTAAGGCAACTTTAAAAGTATGGCCATATCCTAAGAAAAGAACCTTAATTTCCTATGCGTTCCCAAAAATTGAAGATGCCTTGAACGCAGTTAGAGAAATCCTTCGGGAACAAATATATCCCGCCGTAATTAGAATCTATGATGCTGCTGAAACAAAAAGGCATTTTGGAGATGTAAAAGAAGCTAAAGATAAATTAATGACAGTTTTTGTATGTGAAGGAAATAAAGATTTAGTTAAGTTAGAAGAAAAAATTACGAGAGAAAAATCTGAAAAAAATTCTGGAATTTCTTGCGGTGAGGGTCCCGTCGAGCATTGGTTTGAAACGAGATTTAGAGTAACTGAAACTTCAATGTTTCCCCCATATAAAATTGTAGCTGATACAATTGAAGTTGCAGTTATGTGGGATAAAGCGTCTGATCTTTATCATAAAGTGCTTGAAGAGATCAAAAAAATTAAAGGAAATCTTTTAATATCTGCTCATATTTCACATTTTTATCCAAACGGAATAGGATATTATTTCACATTCGGAGGGATTCCTACAGGAGATCAATCTGAATTTGATTTTTATAAAGAGTGTTGGAATACGATAATAAAAGTTGTAGTTGACATTGGGGGCTCTATTGCTCATCATCATGGCATAGGAATTAATAGATCTCAATGGATGGAGGAAGAATGGAGTCAAAATGGACTGATAGTGATGCAGAAATTTAAAAGGGTTTTAGATCCTAATAATATACTGAATCCAGGCAAATTATTTGAGAATAATTGGGAAGGAGGCGATATGTAAAATGGGTATATTCGATACTTTAAAGAAGTATAAGTGGATTGTACCTCTTATAACAAGTGCTGATAGAGAAGTAAAAAGAACAATTTTAAAAAACTTAAGAAAGAAAAAAGAGTACTTTTATCCCCAAGGAGAATATAATGCAGATATTAAAAACTTGATTAATTGTATGCTCTGTCCCAATATGTGCCGGTTTGATTGTGGAACTTTGCAAGCTTCCCATTCAGAAGCTATGAGTCCAGCATATAAAGCGAGAATAGGATATTATTTATCAATCGGAGAAATTGATCCTAAGGATCCAGATAATAAAGAGTTTATTGATTTAATGTATCAATGTACGAATGAGGAAAATTGTAAAGTATGGTGTCCTTTCGAATTTTCAGTTGTCTCTTTACTTGAAACAGTTCGTGATGATCTTAATGAAAAAGGATTAATGCCAGACTATTGTCAAACACAAATAAATAAGTTAGAAAAAACGGGAACAATCGAAGAGGAGAATATTTTTTTAACCTATAAAGAAAAAGGTATTGAAAATATTGAAACTGATGGGAATGATGAAGTTTTCTATTTTGTTGGGTGCGAAATGATGAAATTCCCCGAAGTAGTTAAATCAAATATTAACCTTTTGAAAAAAGCAAATGTGAAATTCTCTACTAATTTAGAGGAAAAAGTTTGTTGTGGTGCTCCCGCATTTAATATCAAGCACAAAAATACTATTAATTACTTTATAGAAAAGAATAAAAATTTAGTTGAAAAAACCGGAGCTGATTTGATAGTTTCTGACTGTCCTGGATGTGTTGATACGCTAAAAAATAGATATAAAAAGAAAGGTGTGGAATTGAAGCCAAAAATAATCCATATTATTGATTACTTCGCTGAATTGATCCAAGAAGGAAAATTAAAGATTACTAAGAAGGTTCCTGATGTATTTAAGAAGGTTACTATCCATGATCCTTGCTTATTAGCGAGAAATTTGAATGATACGTCTTCAATCCGAAGTATATTACAAAATATCCCAGGATTAAATATTATTGAACCAATTTATAATAAGGAATCCACTCATTGCTGTGGTTGGAGTGGAACAGCACATTGGGCAAATAAAGATCTCTCTATTAAAGAAGCACGTAATAGAATAAATGAATTAAAAGAAACTAATGCAAATATAATTGTATCTGCATGTCCCACATGTGAATTAGGATTGAGTTATGGAATTACAGAAGAGGAAAAAGAATCCTTAAAGATAATAGATTTATCAGAGTTGCTACAAAAAGTAATCTGAATTAAAATTTTTTTCTACTTTTATTAATTATCACAGAGCCTTATATTAAATTAAAATGATATTACGATGAAATTTGAATGAGTGTAAATATATATTTAACTTAGTATCTAAACTAAATTAATATTAAATTGTAACAATCATTTTTTATTTTTATTGCAATAAACAATTCGAGGAGAATAATATTTCATATATTTTGGTCTTAGATATTGGTACTACAAATATTAAAGCACTTTTATTTGATAAAAATGGAGACATATTTGGGGAAGCTCGTAGACGTCCTGATTATATTATGGAAGAAGAAGGGCAAGTAGAGCAAGATCCAAACCAAATTTGGCAATATAGCAAGGAAGCAATAGAAGAAGTCATCAACAAAAAGAATCTGAATGCTTCTGATATAAATTCTTTAGGGATAACAACCCAACGAGCTTCCTTTGTCATTTGGGATAAAAGGAATAGGAAATTATATTCAAATATCATTACGTGGCAAGATAAAAGAGCTTCTAAATATGCTGAAGAGAAATCTAATAGTCTATTCTTTAAAATCTTAAGAGGATTTACGAAACTCGTCCATATTTTTACAAAAAGTACTAAAATGTTGACGGCTTCTATGTTAAGATTTAATTCTGACTATGCCTCAATAAGAACATCCTATTTCTTAAAAGAGAATTCAAAAGTAAATGAACTAATCCAAGATCCAAAAACTACTATAGTGTGGGGAACAATTGATACTTGGATCTTGTGGAATTTAACAGAAGGAAAGGTTCATGCTACAGATTACTCAAATGTTTCTTCCACTGGATTATTAGATCCCTTTACTTTAGATTATAATACAATTGTAACTAAGCAACTTAAAATTCCGATCCATATTTTACCGCAGATAAAAGAAACTAAAGCTGATTTTGGAGTAACTAAGCTCTTTGGAAATGGTGAAATTCCTATAAAATGTTTAATTGCTGATCAACAATCTTCTTTATTTGGACAATGTTGTTTTGAAAAGGGAGATATGAAGGTTACCAATGGAACTGGATCATTTGTAGATTTAAACACTTCAAGCGAACCTTATGCATCAAAACAGAAATTGTATCCATTAGTTGCTTGGAAGATTGATGGAGCGGTAACTTATTTGTTAGAAGGGCTTTCTCATAATACTGGTAACATTATTGATTGGATTCAACATGAATTAAATTTCTTTAATGATCCTAAAGAAACTGAAGAGATGGCATTGAGTGTTGAATCAACTGATGGTGTATTTTTTATGCCAGCATTTACCAGTGGAATATCTTTCCCTTATTGGGATATGGCTAAAGGAACTTTATTTGGTTTAACTTTAAAAACCAAAAAAGAGCATATAGTAAGGGCTGTTTTAGAGGGTATTGGGTATCGTATAAAGGACATAGTTGATGGAATCATAAAAGACACGGGAATTACGGTTGAAAAGATTAAAGTGGATGGTGGTGTATCACAAAACAAATATCTTCTTCAATTCCTCGCTGATGTCTTAGGGAAAGAAATAGAACATTCTCAAAATCCAGAAACCACTGCATTAGGTGCCGCTTTTATTGCTGGATTATCTACTGGGTTTTGGAAATCTCAAAAGGATTTGAAAAATATTAGGAAAATTGATGAAACTTATAAACCAAAAATAACTGAAGAAGAAAGACAAGAAAGATATCGTTGTTGGAAAGATATTGTTAATAGATCTTTAAAGTACTACTTTTAAAAAGCACTTTTATAAAAAAAAATTTATAATCTAATGCCCTATTTTCAAAGAAAAAAAGATGGTTTAAAACTGTATTACGAGGACATAAACCCAGAGTCGAAGAATTGTGCTATTATTTTATTGCATGGATTCGCCTCTTCAGCTTCATTCTTTAAAGAACAAATAAAAGTTCTTAAAAATTATTATCGAATTATTGCTTTCGATGCTATAGGGCATGGAAGAAGTGATCACCCTAAAGAGATCAATCTTTCAGAAAACATAAGATATGATATTATCAAGGATTTAGAAGATTTATTAAATTATTTGAATGTAAAAAAACCATTTGGCATTATTGGGCATTCTCTGACTGGAGGTATGATTGCTCAACTAATTTGTAAAAAACATCCAGAAGATGTAAAATTTCTCATACTCTTAAATTCTGGCTATATAATGACAGATAATGTTATAAGAAATATCTTCTATAACCTGTTACCATATTTTATCAGAATGAATTTCCTTGAGGTTGTAGCAAACTCAGTTGATAAGATATTAGATAAGACAATCCCATATATTGTCCAAGCCCTCTCTAATGGGATGTATAATCTGAATTTATCTGATGATGAATTATATATGAAGATTGAAGACCAGATTTTTAGGATGATCCATGAAATTAAAGAGTATGATCCATCTGATATTAAATGTCCTACTTTAATAATCGGAAGTAGATTAGATAATTTTGCACCAGAACAAATGTCGGAAGAATTACATAAAAAGATTTCCAATTCGCAACTTGAAATTATTGAAATGTCGGGCCATTTTGCTCCTTCACAAAGACAAGATGTAGTTAATGATTTAATATGTAACTTTATTAGAGAGATAAAATGATTTTATGTAAGTTAAATTCTTAATAAGATTTTATTTAAGATTACAATATATCCTAATTAAATTTCCAACTTTCATATAGTAATGACACCTAAATCTAATTTAAATGATGAATCTGTGAATATCTCTTTTTTTAAAAAGAAAGTAGAAGATTTTGTTAAAATAAGAAAATGGAAAAAATATCATAATCCAAATAACTTGGCTCAGGCTATTAGCATCGAAGCTGCTGAATTGTTAGAAATATTCCTTTTCAAAGATATAAATACGAACGATATTTTTGAAAATGATAACTTAAGAGTGAAAATTTCAGAAGAAATTTCTGATGTTTTTATCTATTTGATAAGTTTAATTAACGCTTTAGACTTAGATCTAACTAAAATTTTTATTGACAAAATGGAAAAAAATAACCAAAAGTATCCAAAGAAGGAATTTAACAATGGTTATTACAAAAAGAAATGATTTAAATAATTCAAATCTCTTTTCAATTCGAATAGAATTAAAAAATTCTTCGGACCAGAATATTTTTATTTTTTAAATAAATAGAATTTTTTAAACTTTCAATATTCACTTAATTATGATCACTCAAAATATAGATGAAATTATAACAAAACAATTAGAAAATACACTTAATGAAACGAATATTTCTCCTCTTGGCAAATTATATAGAGGGAAAGTTAGGGATAATTATACACAAGAAGAGAAGAGAATTATAATTGCAACTGACCGTTTATCGGCTTTTGATCGAGTAATCACTACAATTCCATTTAAAGGAGAAATGTTAAATCAATTATCTGCATTTTGGTTTGAAAAGACAAAACACATTATTAAAAATCATTTAATTGAGGTTCCAGATCCAAATGTATCAGTCGTACATCAATGTGAAACTATACCTGTTGAAATTATTATCAGAGCATTTCTTACGGGATCCGCTTGGAGAAATTATAAAGAAGGGAAACCAACATCTGGTATTATGCCCCCAAAAGGTATGAGAAAAAATGAAAAGTTGGATGAGATATTGATAACTCCATCAACAAAAGCAGAAACTGGACATGACATTTATCTTCCGAAGGAAGAAATAATAAAAAGAAATTTAGTCAGTAAGACGATTTATGAAAAGATGGAAGAAGCAGCGATGAAATTATTTACGTTCGGACAAGAATTTTGTAAGAAAAATGGATTAATTCTTGTGGATACTAAATATGAATTTGGTATAAAAAATGGAGAATTGATGGTAATAGATGAAATTCACACTCAAGATTCCTCACGATTTTGGATAGAAGATTCATATTACGAAAGATTTAACAATGCTAAAGAACCAGAAATTCTTGATAAAGAAATTTTTCGAGGATGGTTAATGGAAACCTATCCAGAAATTTTCCCGAATATTAAACCAGATCAAGACATTCCTCCAATTACAACTGAGATCAAAGTTGAATTAGCAAAGAGATATATGAGAAGCTTTGAAAAAATAACGGGGCTGAAATTTGATCCAAAAATCGCTAATGTGAAAATGCGAATTGAAGGGAATCTCAAAAAAGCAAATTATTTATAATTTTTTAATCTTAATATACTTTAAATATGCTTGATTTAATCTTTTTAATTATTGTTTATGCTATTATTTTTACGGGATTAATACTTTTTTTAAAGTCAATAATTAATCCAGATAAGATAAAAACCGTTAAGAAAAGTTCATTCCCAAAAAAACCCGCCAAAGGAATTCTTTACATACTTATAGGGATGGTATTAATGATATTTGTAGGTTTTATGTTTCTTTAATCTTATTCTATAAATATTTACTTTAAAGTTAATTAGAAAGCATATTATCTTGAAATTATAAGTGAACGTTCAAATCGAAAAAAAGATTTTTTATTCCATATAAATAGGTTTATGTAAATGATATAATGCAAAAGTTTTACTAATATTGATTAAATCATTTTCTTTTATAAATTATTTCCAAAAAGAAGATTTTTGATTAGGAAATGGATTAATATTATTTTTAAGTTAATAAGAATTATTTTAAATATACATACTTTATTTTTCAAAATGGATTTAGTAGATTATATTGTTGAGGTTGTTCTTGAAAATAAACCACAAGCGCGGGATCCTACTGGGGAAACTATTCAACGAGATTTAATCGCCAAAAAGGGATATGCAAATATTTCCAACGTACGGTCAGGTCAATATTTAAGAATCTATTTAAAAGCTGAGAATAAGGAAAATGCTAAAAAGATTGTGACAGATATGTGCAATGATCTAAGAATATTTAATCCTGTTACTCAAAATTTATCTATTTTAAATGTAACTAAAAGCAGTTAATAAAATGACAATTAAAATAGCTGTTATTGAATTTCCCGGTTCTAATTGTGACTTAGATACCGTTCATGTTTTAGATAAGGTAATTGGTATTGATGTAGATTTAGTATGGCATAATCGATTTAAGGGAAATGAATATGATGGGGCAGTTTTACCAGGAGGTTTCTCATTTGGAGATTATTTACGGTCTGGAATTATTGCTGCTCATAGTCCTGCGTTGGATGAAGCTCGGGAAATGTTAAAGGAAAATAAGCCAATAATTGGGATATGCAACGGTTTCCAAATTCTTGCTGAAGCAGAATTATTGCCAGGTGCACTTCTACAGAATGATTCATTAAAATTTATTTGTAAATGGGTAAATATTAGAGTTGAAAATACTCAGACTGCTTTCACCAATCAAATGGATAAAGGTAATGTATTAAACATTCCTATTGCTCATGGAGAGGGAAGATTCTATACTGACAAGTTAGAAGAGTTAAAGGAAAATAAGCAAATAATCTTTAAATATTGTTCAAAGGAAGGAGGAATCACAAAAGAATCAAATCCGAATGGTTCAATGGATAATATTCCTAAAGTGAAAGCGGAAGAAAATGAATTAGACGTTGATTTAACTGATAATGAAATTAAAGAAATTAAAAAAACATTAAATCGACAACCGACTCTAACTGAATGGGGAATGTTTGACGTAATGCATTCAGAACACTGCTCCTATAAATCATCTCGTCCAAAATTAAAACTTTTCGAAAATGCTGAAGAAAATTATGATTATGTTCTGGCCGGTCCTGGACAAGATGCAGGGGTAATAGATATCGGTGAAGGATATTGTTTGGCATTTAGGATTGAATCTCACAATCATCCATCAGCAATAGAGCCCTATCATGGAGCTGCTACGGGTATTGGGGGAATAATTCGAGACATTTTATGTATGGGTGCGAGACCTATCGCTCTTTTAGATCCTCTCAGATTTGGACCATTAAAAGATGATCCCCATTCACAATGGTTATTCAAATATGTTGTAAAAGGGATTGCTGATTATGGGAATTGTACAGGTATCCCAACAATTGGTGGAGAAGTAGAATTTGATAAAAGTTATAGAAATAATTGTTTAGTTAATGTTGCTTGTATAGGCCTTGGCACAATAGAAGATTTTAAATCAGCGCCAAGTAGAGCATATTTCCCAGGAGACTATGTGATATTAACTGGAGGATCAACTGGAAGGGATGGAATACATGGAGTCACATTTGCATCTAGAACCTTAACAGAACAATCTGAAGAAGATCGTCCTGCAGTTCAGATTGGAGATCCTTTTACAAAAAAATTGATTATCGAATCCACAATCGAAGCTATTAAAACAGGATTTATTAGAGGATTAAAGGATTTAGGAGGTGGAGGACTCTCATGTGCCCTCAGTGAACTTACAGGAGATGGAGATACAGGAGCAGATATAGATATGGGGAAAATTTTCACAAGAGAACCAGGTATGAATTCTTATGAAATTATGCTTTCTGAATCTCAAGAAAGAATGGCATTTGTTGTAAAACCAGAAGGGCTCCAAAAAGTTTTAGGTATTTTTAAAAAGTACGAGATTGCTCATGCTGTAATCGGAAGGGTTGATGATTCAAAAATATTAAAAGTTTATGATGGAGATAATTTGGTTGTGAGCTTACCGGCAAAATCTCTTTCTGATGCCCCACCAATAAAAAGAGAAGAGAAGGAACCAGATTATATAGAAGATTTAAAGAATCAAAAAACACCAAAATTAAATTTAGACCTTGATAAAGTTATCTTTAAACTTATTAAAACCGAAAATATCTGTAGTAAAGAATGGGTATATAAACAGTATGATCATGAAGTAGGAGTAAGATCAGTTGTTAAATGCGGGAATGGGGACTCAGGTGTCTTGAGAATTATTGATACAGATAAATATATCGCTGCGAGTGTTGGTAGTAATTCAAAGCATTCTTATATTGACCCATATAATGGGGCAAAATCTGCGATGGTAGAAATATGTGGTAATGTTATTGCTAATGGAGCAAAACCTAAGGCTATGGTGAATTGTTGTAATTTTGGTAATCCAGAGATTCCAGAATCTTATTGGTATTTTTCAAAATCTGTGGAAGGTATGGCAGATTTCTGTAAAAAAATGAGACTTCCAGTAGTAGGAGGAAATGTATCATTCTATAATGAAGATGAAGTTACAAAAACAGCCATAAAACCAGCCCCAGTTATCATGATTGTCGGACTAATTGAAGGAGAAGAGAATATTATCACCCTTCCTTTTAAGAAACCAGGAAACGACATTCTCCTAATTGGAGAGACTAAGCCAGAATTAGGAGGATCCGAATATCATTCGGTTATTCACAATTTAGAAGGGGGTAATCCTCCTAAAGTAGATGATAATAAAATAAAATCAACATGGGAATTTCTTTTCGAATTATATAAGAAGAATTTAGTAAAGGCGAATCATGACGTTAATAAAGGTGGATTTTTAATAACTATCTCAGAAATGTGTTTTGAGAATAATTTAGGTGCTGAAATAGATCTATCAAAAATTTCTGAAATAAAGAAAGAAAGTCCTGATCAATACTTGTTTAGCGAATCTGTAGGAAGGTTTATCATTGAAACCGATCCTAATGATCTCAAAGAAATATTAAATATCGCTCAAAATCATAGAATTGAAATTAATCAGTTAGGTAAGATTATAGAGAATCCCGATTTAATTATTAAAGGCTTAACAAACAAAGAATATAAATTAAGCATCCCTAAGATGAAATCAAAGTTCATCTCAACAATTCCTGATTTAATGGAAATTTAAATTTTTTATTTTTGAAGGAAAGTGTAATGGAAAAATTAAAAGAGTATTGTGGTGTTTTAGGGATAGTTTGTGATGATTTTAATTTTAATATCGCGGGACAAATGTATTCCGGTTTAATGGCACTCCAACATCGTGGTCAAATATTTTCTGGTATCTCAACTTCCACTTGTGACACAAAAATCTTTACATATAAAAAAAGAGGAATTGTTTCCAAAGTACTCAGACCTAATATTTTAAAAAAATTTCCTGGAAATTCTGGCATTGGACATGTAAGTTGTGGTCCAAAATATGTTTTTACTCAAGAAGAAGCTCAACCATTTCATTTAGATTCTGAAATCGTAAATTTTTCAATATCTATGAACGGAACAATAAATAACACTAAAACAATCCATCAAAAATTATCAAATTTGGGAAAAATCTTTGTTGGAAAATCAGATATAGAATTAGTAGCTACATTGATAGAAACTATATATCATATGAATAATGATATGTTAAAAACGATAAAACAAACTATAGATATTATAAAAGG
Organism: Promethearchaeota archaeon; assembly: GCA_037386725.1. Taxonomy (GTDB): domain Archaea; phylum Asgardarchaeota; class Lokiarchaeia; order Sigyniarchaeales; family SOKP01; genus JARRLT01. The sequence goes on along the minus strand of JARRLT010000047.1, from coordinate 10,636 downwards.
AGCATATTCAATTATAATATTAAGTGATAACGGTCATTTATATGGTTTTAAAGATGACCATGGATATAGACCACTTTGTTATGGCTCAGTTGAAAGAAATCATAAGAAATTCTACGTAATAGCTTCTGAATCGTGCGCTCTTGATGCATTAGGTATCAATTTATGTGGAGAAATAAGTTCAGGAGAAATTTTACATATAAATCCAGTTCAAGGTTTAGAAAAAATAAAATATAAAACGATGGAATCACAAAAATTTTGCATATTTGAATATATCTATTTTGCTAGACCAGATTCAATTATTAATGATATTTCAGTTTTTGATGTAAGATATCTTTTAGGCGTAAATTTAGCAAGAGAAGATAAACAAATTTTTAATCATAAAAATGCAATCGTTGTTCCCGTACCAGACTCGGGAAGAAGTGCGGCTATGGGGTACGCTTGGGAATCTCACCTTCCCTATCAAGAAGGTTTAATTAAGAATCGTTATATTTGGCAATTAAAAAGTGATCCCGAACAGAAATTAAATACAATTAAATCTGTGTTAAAAGATAAAGATGTTATTTTAGTTGATGATTCCATTCTTTCTGGAAAAACAATGAAAAAAATCATAAGAATGCTCAAAAATGCAAATGCAAAATCTATTCATGTAAGGATTAGTTCACCCCCAGTCCGATTTAATTGTAAGACAAATGAAAGATATTTGGAACGAGATATTCTCATAGCGGATCCAGAAATTAGTGGAACAGAAGAGTATCCCTTATTTGTGAAGAAAGTCTTGTCATATATTGGAGCAGATTCATTAAAATATCAAACTATCAAGGGATTATTGAATTCAATCGGAGAAATGAGCAATAATGTATGTTTGAAATGCATTTATCATAAGAGTTTGAAAAAGAAAAAGGATCTTCCTAAATTGAATTCTTTTTTGTAAAGATCTTCTTTTGTAATAGAAAAGTTAAAAATTTATGCGAGATATTCTAATTTAATTATTATTTCATAAATTTTCAAATTTATAGAAAATTCTCAATTTAGGGGAAAAATTAATGAGAGCACGCGCGTGCATTAAATGTAAAGAGTATATTATGATACATCCTGACAATCCAAAAAATCTACAAGAAATAAAAATATTTGAGAAAAATCATTCAGGTCATACAGTAGTAACTGTGAATTATTCAGAAATTAAAGGAGAATATAACAGCTATAAACAAAAAGAATCTGAATGAAAGCACTCAACTGAGAGCTATTTTATAATTTATGATTCAAATCTTTAAAGATTTATTTTTAACCTTATCTTTTAACCTATCATTCTGATTTTGAAAAGATCTCCTTTTGGTGAAAATATTGTATTGAGAGATTTGCTGTTCCTAAAAAGATTATTTTTCTAACAAAAATTCTAAAATTATATTAAGATAAAATGTTGATTATTTAATATCTAAAAAAATAAAAAAACTATGAACTGAAATGAGCTATACACCATTTGATTTTCGAGTATTTCCAATTTTCATCTACTACATGATTATTTCTGTATTTAGTATTTACATGAGTATAAAAATGTATTTTAAATGGCGTAATCGAAAAGTAAAGCCCCCACTGTATTTATTCATTGTTTTTGTGATCCTTACACTTGCAGTAATTAGTTTAAGCGTAGGTTTGGGAGAAGCGGTTATTACGGGTTATTACAAAGAGATCTATAGATTTTCACTCCCCTTAAGCTATAGTTTGATCATCCTTGCGGATATCATACTTTTCTTATTTGCGAGTGAAATGACAGAAGGGAATAAGAAACTCTTAATACCTTTAATTATTGTAGGTGTCTTTATAGTTATATCATTATTTCTTCCATGGAATTATTTTGGAGTCCCTCAATCAGATTATGAGAATAAATTTTCTATACGTCTCTACACAACTAGTGCTGTTGTTTTGTTTTCTTTCGTTATCTATATTTATATAGCTTATATTAGCTTTAAAGCAAGAAGAGGAACAGAAAATAAAGTTGCTCGCGTGGGATTTACTTTTTTAATACTATCTATGCTTTCAATGATTGTTTTCTTTATTATGTTTGTCATCGATACACTGATAATTGTTTTGACTAATTTTCCTGGATATTCGATTTATGTTTATATTGCATGGATTTTTGCTATATTATTTTTCATCTTTTCCTACATTTCACTGGTTATGCCCAATTGGGTTAAAAAGAGGATTGAAAAATAGCTAATTACATTTTATTTCTTCACCTATTTTTTTGGATCTTAATTAGATCAAAGGCATAAATAGACTTTTAGAAAAATTGTTAATATAAAATTGTCAACTAAGGTAATTTTCTTAAAATCTAATATCAAAAAGAATAAAAGGATTCAATTATTTAATTAATTAAAGTAAAACCAATCAAGACATAAAATTGAACGGTAATACGAATAAAATTTAGAAATAACAGACAACAATGAAAAAAGATGCAATGTTTATCAACAGAAGATGTTAAACAATGGAATGGAAGAACAATTGAAATAGACGATTCCGGAACAGGAGATATCGTAGGAGATGCGTTTATCGGATTCCATGATGTTCCTACTGGAAATATTATTTTTCGAGGCATTTCAGTTGGTCTTTATACTAAAGAAAATAAGGAAGACAATAAACCGAAAAAAGCAATTTTAGAAGCGGTTAAAGATGGTCTTCGTAATTTAAATTTCGATAAAGAACGAGATCGTATCCTTCTATGTAGAGGGAGTTGTTTTGATCTTGTGAGAGAATGGTTTGAAGAGGAAGGGTTTAATTATTTACCTGCAATTGTTGAAGGAAAGTTACAAGAAGCAGTTGAGGGAAGATTTCTTTCTCATCTTAAATCACTTGGAGTTAACTCAAAAGGTTTATCAACAGAAGCAGGAAAAGAGAGATTTTTTACTCTATTTAACTGGGTTAGTGAAGATTTCCCTAATCGGGAAAAATTTGTGAAGCGTGGTTTTCCTGCTTGGCAAAAACGTTGGAGAAAAAGAGCTTTGGACAATTTTAACTCAAAAAAGAATAAGTTAAAGCAAGTGAAAGCTCGAGCAATGGAAATTCTTCAACAGATGTAAGATTTATCGAATTTTTACTCCTTATTTTATCTTATCATTTTTTAAACTAAAATTTTATATCTATTCTGTGAGTTTTAATTTTCTTTTAAAATTTATAATTTTAATTTGATAAAAAAAGGATTTAAATTAGCTAGCTTGCCTTATGCCTAAAAAGTGTACATAAAAAATTTATGCTTACTAAATCAAAAATACCTAAGAATAAATCTTATTCGAACGCTTTCGCTTTAGTAAACTCCATAAATATTAAGAAATTCCTACAATTATTATTAATAAAAGTAATTAGATCAAAATTTCTTTTTAAAAAATGATCTAATTCAAATAAAATTTCTTAAAAATCAAGTGATTTAATATAAAAACAAAAAGATTTATTAATATACTCTTAAAATTTTAAATAAATCAAAATATATTACTTTTTTTAAGAAATTCTATATAACTCAGTAAGAAATAAAAAAAGGTGATAGTTTTATATCAGATAACGATTTAAATCAGAAAATGAGAGAGTACGAAGAAGAAACTGGTAAAAAGGCTATATGGCGGGGAAAGGTAACGAAGGCTTATAAAAAGTGGAAGAAAGGAGAAAAAATTTATGATGTAGATAAAAAGCTAATAGGTGTGTTAGTTTCAGAAGAAATAAAGGAAAGTTGGGAGAATTTTGCTGAGAAAAATAATTTTCCAACTTTTTCAAAATTCCTGAGAGTAGCTGTTAACTCCTATATCGAATTTATTTCAAAAGAAAAAAAGATAAGGGATACTTCAAAGATTACTCATGATTTAAAGGAACCATTAACTTCAATTCAAGGATTTTTACATCTTATTATTGAGAATGATGAAGAAGACTTAAAACCAGAAACTTTAGCAACTTTAAAGGAGATATATACTCAGAGTCTTTACTTGGAAAATAAAATTAATCAAATTTCCTCAGAATCAGAAACGGATTCTACAAAATATGACATATTAATAATTGAAGATGACACTTACACATCTACTGTTTTAACTAAATTTTTTGAAAAGAAAGGATATTCTTGCATTAGTGCTTTAACTGGATTAGAGGGAATTGAAAAGTTAAAAGTATTTTTTCCAAAAATTGTTTTACTAGATATTATTCTTCCGGATTTAAGTGGATATGAAGTATGTAAAAAAATAAAGAATAATGAAAATTATAAAGATATACCAGTTTTTTATATAACAGCAATACCAGAATCAGAAGTCAGTAAAAAGATAGAAGAGACAGGCGCAGAAGGATTCTTTTTGAAGCCTTTCAAATTTGCAAAATTCGAGACTCTTACTAATTATTTATAACCAATAAAAAATGGAATAACAGCTATATCCACTTAACTATTAATCTTAAATTGGTAATTTAATAATAAATGTAGAACCCTTATTTCTACCTTTTGATTCAACTAAAAGTTTTCCCTCATGTGCCGTAACGAACTTATGTGAAATATATAATCCCATCCCTGATCCATCTGTATCAATATTCATTCCATTTCCATATCGTTCAATTTTTCCAAATTTCTTAAATATTTTAGTTTTCTCTTCTTGGGTAAATCCCACACCAGTATCTTTGATCTTGATATTTATAAATTTTGTTCCTTCTTCTATGAAAACATAAATGATGCCAAATGGAGGAGTATTTTTTATAGCATTCGATAATATATTAATAATAACTTGCCTAATTTTATTTTTATCAATTTTAAGGGGAATTAGATTCCCTAAGATTGAAATAATTTTTATATTTCTTATGTCTGCTAATGGTTTCAAATCATCAATACATTCCCCCTTTTTAATTATATTTAATAATAAAAGGGATTCTTTATTAAACTTATAATTATAGAGATCTATAAGCTGAAATGTATTATTAATTAAAACTAATGGTGTTTTTAACTCATGTGATGCTCTTGAAATAAACCTATTTTTAATTTTATCAATCTCTTTTAATTTTTGAATCTCTTTTTTAATTAGTATTTCTGCCTTCTTTTTTTCTGTTATGTCTCTTACTAAGCCAGATATCCCACATTTTTCTCCATTTGAATTAAATCTCAAATACACTGAAGATATAATAAATATTCTTTCTCCTTCTTTAGTTGTTAGTTCAAATTCGATATTATTCTTAGGGATTTCTGTATTTATAATCTCATCAAAAATATAACATACATTTTCAGACGAATTTTTGTTGATAATTTCTAAACAATTTTTGTTGGTTAATTCCTTCTTCGAAAATTTTAAAATGTTACAAAGAGCTTCATTACAGAAGGTAAGATTTCCATCTAAATCCATTTCAAAATATCCTTCCTTCATATTTTCTAGGATGCTACGATATTTTAATTCAGATCTCTTTAATGCTTCTTCTGCCGCTAATTTTTCTGTGACATCACGTACATATTCTATTACACCCTTTACTTTTCTAGGAATTTGGTCAAAAAAAGGAAATATATGAAATTCAAGAGCTCTAATTCCTTTTACTTTAGTTTTTATCTTAATTAATTTATAAACAGGTTTTAAATCTTCGTATATTTTATTACAATCACAATCATTACAAGGATTATTTCGTTTCTGATATATTTGATAACATTTTTTACCTTCTAGAGGAATTATATTTGGAAACCATTTTCTCATTGTTGAATTGGCTTTAAGAATAGAATAGTTTTTATCTATGATACAAATTCCATCTTGAATACTTTTTTCTTTAACAGATCGTTCCATATCCTTCAATACTTCCTTCTTTTCTTTGAATATATCGGAAGCTTTGATTCCTACCAAATTTTCAATTTTTCCTTTAGTGATTTTATATGAAACTTCATTAAAGTCAACTAAAATTAGTGAATCATTAATTTTCTTCCATAAATAGGTAGGATCTGGAGAAAATTTAAACAAATTTCTAAAACCTATTAATTCATCGTCCCTAAACTCCGTACAATTAGAACCCATTGCTTCAATAGCTATATTTTTAAAAAATAATGCAAAGCTTGATGTATTTTTATACCTTATCGACAAATTAGTAAAAAGGTATAGTTATTTAAACATTCGTCAAATAATCTGTAAGTTGTGGAAATTTAACCAATAAACTATTTATTTAATATTTATAATATTAAAATAAATCCTTGAGTCATATTTATCATATTTTTTAGAAATTTTGTTTAACTCAGTTTATACTCAGCTTTTAACACAAATTTAATCTGTGAAAATCCTAATTTTCAAATAATTCTCTAATTTTAATAGAAGATTCTTTTATCTTGTTAAATCGAATTTCTTGGAGATCAGTACTCGCTGTTTGGAATTTTTCCTTTAAAAATTTGATTTTGTTATGCAAATTATCAAAAACCCAAGAAATTTCATTTTCCTCAGTAATGAATTTAAAATCTTTTTTAATACTTTTAATAAGATTCCTAACCATTTTTTTATTCAATTTTTTAGACTTTGAGAAGGTTGGAGTTGAATTATCAAAATATGATAGTAAAATGAAATTTCGTTCATAACCACTGATATTAATGTTGTTTATCATAAAATCACCATTAGTTGAAGATAATTTGAAATAATTTAACTCCTGCAAGTTCAAACTTTTAATAGTTCTTAAAACTGAAGTACTAATTAAAGAAAACATGGCTCCAATACCAGTATTATCTTTACTATCCTCACAATATTCAGAAATCATCATTCCTTTACTGTCTATTAAAAAAGTAGACTGAAAATAACCTTCATTACTTAAATTCTTTAAGATTCTGAATAATAATTCTGATTTTCCTTCGAATTTCTTTTCTTTTTTAACTAATTCCTGATCTTGTGGTATTTTAAGATAATATTTATTATTATCCGAAGCTAACACTTCACTTTCAAGTTTATTACTTTTTAAATCAAATTCTAATTCTAATTTTTGTTTATTAAAATCAATTCTTTCTTTTTCCAGTTCATATTTATTTTTTTCTAATGTTTTTTGCATTTTTAATAAATTATTTTCTTTTGTTTCAATCTCCTTTTTCTTTTCTTCTATTTCTTTTGTTAAATTAAGTAATTGTTCTCTCGCTTCCTGTAGTTTTTTACTTTTATCTTGGTATTCATTTTTACTCTCTTCTAATGCTTCAACCCGATATTCAAGTTCTAGCGTAGATTCTTCATATTTTCGTTGTTTTTTTAATAATTCTGTATTTCTATCTTCTAATTCTTTAGAGAATTCTTCTACTTTTTTATATTTCTCTTCATAATCTTCTATTTTTTTATTTAAATCGATTAATTTATTTGTATAGATCTCTTTCATTTCTTTATCTGAATAATTAGATTCTTCTGATATTTCAAATTGATTTTCCAAATTTGATTTAATTGGCCTATCTATTCCATCTTCATCGTATTTTGTCCCATAATTACTTAGTTTACTATTACTATTTATTTTGTCCTTAAAAGATTTAGATTTTGTACTAGCATCAGGATACTCGTTTGTTTCTATCCTATTAATTTGATCTTCGGGAATTTCATTTTCATAATTTAAAGAATATGATTTCTCAACCTTCTCACGCATTTCTTTTGATAATTTTTCGGGTTTTTCTTCCATTTAATTTTCTCCTTTTACTTAATATGTATTCCATTTTCTAATTAAATCAATTCATAATAAAGAACCTAAGTTGGAGAGAAGTCCCTCTCTCAAAATATCGTCAGAAATTAGATTTTTTATTTCTTTTATAGTTTTATTTGTCTCAAAGTGAATTAGACCAATATTAATTCTTTTAGGAAAAATCACTTGGAGTAACACATTAGAAAGGATTCTCGTTATTAGAATTGTAAAATCTTCATCAAGGTTAGTATCAAAACCAGCATCAATTTTAATTTGTTCTAGATTTTTATTAGAGTTTAAAATTTCTATTCCTCTCTCTGCCATGGATAAAATACTTGCCGAAATTGCTGCAAAGTTAATATTTAATTCTTCATCCTCTTTATTCTGGTCACTATTCGTCGCAATAACCAATCCATCTTCAGTTATTAAACTTGATCTAGTTATTCCCGCATTTATAATTAGATCAATTAATTTTTAAAATATTCACTTATTTCTGCCTAAACTATTTCTAAGGTCACATCTATCCTCTTTTGTATGGCCTTTCTCGCGATAGAAAATCAGTTCACCACAGTAAGGGCATTTTTGTAACATTTTTTATAGCTCCAAACGGAAAAAATCTAATTCAATTAAACCTATCTTCGCATCTGATGGAGCTAATGCAATCAATACTGCTTTACTTAACTGATTTAAAATTATAAGTCTTTCACTTCCACTTATAACTACAGAACCAGTTGTTCCAGATCTTAATGTATCGCCAACTCTGTTACTTACAGAGACTAAAGCTGCTGACATAGCTCCGATTGCCTTATCATCTATATCCTTATGTAAAGCACTAGACATCATTTGACCATTTAATGATACTAAAGCACTATTTGAAACTTCAGAATAGAAGGTTCTGATGTCAAATCTATTACTGAAGATTTTGCAAAGAAAATAAAAGAAACTGGTTTTTGTCACACCAAACTAATCCGTCAGAATTTTCAGCTCCAGCAAAAATACAATCGCTTTTAGCCATGATCACTCACTCCTCCAATTTAAGTGTGAATATTGTAGTATTTTCCTGTGGTTTCCACTCTGCTTTTTCAATTGAGCCCCTTTTACCAGTTTTATTTTCTATTGTTCCATATAAAAGTGCCATCATAGGACATGGGGGGATCATATTTAGATCATTTCCTCTTATTACTTTGGTTATAGGTGCTAAAACACATTCTCCTAAATCAATGACGACTTTAGAGTCTTCAGCCTCTAATACGTTTGCTCTTTGACAAAAACCAGTTTCTTTTATTTTCTTTGCAAAATCTTCAGTAATAGATTTGACATCAGAACCTTCTATGTTTAATCCAGAATCTTTTAATAGATTTTGAACTCGATCTTTAACAAATGAGTTAGCCATTTGATTCCACATTAAAGGAACAGTTAATCCCATATCTACAAATGATTCAATAGTAACCCCTGTTAAAGCATTTGTAAAATCAAGTAATTCTTTATATTTTCTAATATGGGTAGAATAAATTTTTGCTTCATTTTTCCATCCCTTACTTAAAGCAGTTTCTCTTGCTTCAGAATAAATCTCAATTATTTTTGGATATTTGGAGTTGATGTCAAGATTCCCTTTTTTTATAGCTTTTTTAAACTCAATTTCATATTCTCTTCCCATTTTTTCCGCATTTTGGATGACCTTTTCTATTTGTTCTCTTAATCTTTGCTCTTCTTTTTCTAAATTCAACTCTTGTGAAGATATTTCAATTTTCTCATCGTTATATTTAATTAGTTTTTCAGATTGTTTTGTTTTTAATAACTCTTCGAACTCTTTATCTTTTTGAGCTTTTTCCCCTTCTAATATTCTAACTTGTTTTTCCCTTTCAAATAACTCCTTAAATTTTCTTATTTGGGTAGAATAAATCATTGCCTCCTCATTCCATCCCATATCCAAAGCAGTATTTCGTGCTTCAGAATAAATGTCAAGAATCTCCGGATATTTCGAGGGAATATCAAGCTTTCCCTCTTTTATAGCTTTTTTGAACTCAAATTCATACTCACGCCCTAATTTTTCTGCATTCTCAATTCTTTTTTCAATTTGCCCTCTTAATTCTCGTTCTTGTAGTTCTTTATTTCTTTCTAATTCCCCAGCTTTGATGGATTCTTCCTCGCTCCCGATCTTGCTATTATCCTGGATATTTTTTCCGATTTCATTTATAGGAATTAAATTTGATTTTATTTCTGTAATTCTCTCATCTTTCTTTATCTCGATATCCGAATTATCTGCTAATAAGACATCTTCTTCAGAATTTCCACCTAAATCAATTTCTTTTTCTTGTTCAATGAACGCATTTTCTTTCATAACATGAACTTCTGAAATTTTATTAATCAAAGCCTCCATTTCTGCCTTTCTATCAATTTGCTGATAAAGACCAACAGCTTGCCTCAGAAATTCTATTGCATCATCAAAATATTCCGATTGAATAAGTGATAAAGCATGTTCCACAATTTGATATGCCTCAGCAGCAATTTCTTCTTCTATTTCACTCATATCTGAAAAAAAGGCTTCCTTTGTAGGATCAAAATCGTCAAGGTTTTCTTTTTCATCTCGTTCATTCATAATGATCGTCTAATAATTATTAAAACTTAGAAAGATTATAAGATTAAAATTAATTAAATTTATTTTTTATACTTCAAGCAAAAATACTTAAGAACTCTCAGTTATATTTCAGACTTATTTAGAAGTTTGTTAAGGAAATTATCACAGATTTTTCCTCCCTCAGTTGTTAATCTCCAACCATTAGTATCTTTTTTTACTAATCCCAACTTTTCAACGTTAAATAGGACCTCACGTATTTGTTCTTCGGGTTCATTTATATTGAAATCTACTTTTAAACAAAAAGAAATCTCATCAATAGGAACGGATCTCGCTAATTCATCCTCCATTACACCTAACGCTGCTATCACTTGGTCTTGAATTCCCATTTTTTCATCCATTTCGGAAGTCATTTCATCAAGTAACCAAGTGTTTTTTTCAAGC
>JARRLT010000046.1:0-15499 GCA_037386725.1 Promethearchaeota archaeon | reverse complement strand
ATCTAAATAATCATTATTATTTGGTTCTATTTTTCATCATCTCTTTTTTTGGTGATGGGTATTTTTTCAAAAATTTGATTAAATAAATTATACCAACAAAAATAATAGTATTTCCAATTATCCCAAAAACTAGAATTGAATCTAAAGGTTCTCCTACAAATGGATATACCAATTCAATTGTAAAAAAACTTAAACCTCCCATAATTGCATAAATGTAAAATTTATTAAATTTTATAATAAACGCTACGATACTCAATGGAAGCCATATAAATATAAAACCGAACAAAAGTGACATACCATACCGTTCAATCCTTAACGTAGTTAATATTCCAGTTATAGTTAATACTAATATTATAATTAGAAAAAGGGTGTTAAGAATCGTAAATAATATCATATATTTCTTAGCTCGCTTACGTCTAGCCCCAAATTTCACAAATCCTAATCGTGGAACCGTTAAGATAAATATCCCATAATCCATCTTGAAAAGTTGATTTATATGCCCTTTTCTCTAATTCTTTTAAATTAAGATTATTAATCATATAGAATTCACAAATTCCTAAGTAAATAAGACTTACAAAACATTTCAAAAGAAATTAAGTATTTCTAATTAAAAACCCTTTCTTGAATATTTATTATCCATTTAATTTAAAGAAAATAAATTAATTTAGAATTATTCTAAACACTTCAATTTTTTTATTCCTATAGAGAGAGAGGTTATCGCTACCGTTAGATTGTAAATCAGTAATGGTGCTAACATAATGATAATCATAGAAAATAATGAATCTGGTCGGATTATAATGAGTAAAAAGATTGGAGCCATTATCGAAGGTTGTTGAATTAACATTGCAATCATTGAGTTACTTTTCATATTGGCATCTTTTTCACCGAATGCAGGATTGATACATTGAAGACCAACTCCTTGAACCATACAGATTTCCATATTTATAAGAAATAGAAAATAGAATATCAATGACCATAAAAGATTATAATTCACGAATATTGCTCTTAAAACAGTTATGAAAAGTGAGATAAAAGCACTGATAATCAACATACTTATCAAATAAGAATATATGAGCCCTTTGATGCCTCTAGGAGATCGTTTGTAGACCCAAATTACTTCCTTTGAATTAACAAATATCAATTGAGAAAGCATTACACTTGCCACTGCCCCACCCAAAGCAATTAAAATGGTAGAACTTAACAATATCCCTTCAAAATCATCTGTCATGGAAGAAGAAAACCATCCCATAAACCCAACTAGACCAACAGTATAAATTATTCGTGCTATATTTGCCTTTTTCCTGAAAAATCTCTTTAACTGGACCACTATTAGTCCGCCCCATTTAAAGCCAACTAACTTACTTATAAATATAAAGATCAGATTTTCATGTTTAACTTTTGAAATATTTTCTGTACTAATTCCTTCAAGAGAATAAAATGCATTGACATGCCTATAACTAAGAGATAAAACAGTTAAAGGTACAAAGATAGCCAATATCAAACTTAACCACACGTTTAATATATAGGTACTAAGTAGAGTGGGATCTATCATATACAAGATGATATTTGAAAACCAAAATGAAGGATAGAACATAACCCAATTTTTTAGTTCAGGAGCACTCAAAAGTTGATTTAAGAAAAATATCACAGCATACATAATGATAACTAAAATTATTGTAAGGATCCATATCAAAACTTTTCCTAAATCTCTAAACTTCTCACTTTTAGAAATTTTATTTTCTAACCAGCTTGCTAAAATTGAACCAATTAAATTTGCGAATGAAACTACCCCAAACGTGCAAGCATAAATCACAATATATTGTATTAAAGTCAAATTTATTAGTGGATTAATCATCCCAACGATTACAGGTGCAAGAATAAGTATTGCAAATGAATAAATAGGCAATTTTCCGAGATATTCTCCAAAAAATATATCCCTTTCTCTAACAGGAGATGCTAATAACGATTCTTTGAAGTTAATTTCACTTTCCCTATAAACATTATTTAAAGGATACATGAGTAACATTAAAAACAATCCCATCATAAAGGATTCAATAAGCAAGGCTACTACGGGCCTAAATATTTCTGAGTATTGCTGTGCGATAGTTGGCATAAATAAATCAAATACAAATGGAGCAATAATAAATGCCCAAGCAAATAATGAAGCATAAGAAATTATAAAAAATAACTTTCTATGTTCTCGAAATGCACTGGTTCTTAGCTTGATTTCATTTTTCGTGATTGTTAACCATAAATGTCTTTTTACTTGTTTTTGCGGTAATATATTCATGTCTGAATCTATAAAAATTTCTTCTTTTTGTAATATCACCATTTAAGATTCACCTCCATTCGCTTTTGATTTTGATTTAGATTTAGATTTTTTTCCCTTTCTATGTCCAAGATTATCCGCTTCTCCATTTTCTCTCCATGCCAATAAATCCACAATTTGCGTTGCTCCTGTAATTTTTAAATATGCTTCCTCCAAATTACTTGCTCCAACAGAATTGATTATCTCTTCTGGAGTGCCTTGGACCTTTAATTCTCCATCAATTATGATCCCAATTATGTCACAGAGTTCTTCAGCAACATCTAAAAGGTGAGTACAGATAAATATCGTTTTATCCGCTTTTTTCGCAAGTTGTAAAATCAAATCCTTGACAATTCTCGCAGCAGCAGGATCTAAATTTGATGTTGGTTCATCTAAAAATATAATCTTAGGATCTTGAATTAAGGCTGCGCATAAACATATCTTTTGCTTCATCCCTCTTGAATAACTCTCTAATAAATCATTTTCACGATCTTTTAAATCGAATAAGGTTAATAGTTCCTCAACTCGATCAAAAATTACCTCTTTAGGAATATAAAACAACTCTCCGATAAAAATTAAAAATTCCCTTGCAGTTAATTTATTATATAATCCAGGAGATTCTGGTAAGAACCCGCAAAGCATCTTAACTTTTTGACTTTCAGTTACAATGTCATATCCCGCAACTGAAGCATTACCAGATGTTTTAGAAATAATACAGTTAAAAATCCTTACTGTGGTGGTTTTACCCGCACCATTTGGACCTAATAACCCATATGTCTTACCATAAGGGATTTCTAAATTAAGTTCATTAACCGCTTGAAAATGGTGAATTTATTTACTTTTTTTCTATTTTCACCAATCTTTTCTGGAACATAACCGGGAACAAATGGAATATACGTCAAAATTTAATCCCTTCTTATTATTTGCTTTTCTTTTTTAAATTTTTTAAACCTAAAATGAACTAAAGAAGTAAATAATCTAAATAGAACTAGATTAAGACCCTTCTAAACCTCACTTTATGTTACAAAAAAATAAAATGATCGAAAATTTATAAAGCTTTGCATCGCAAAGTACTTTGCGAGATTCTGAATCCTACATTAAAATTGCTTAAAGTGACTTTTAGTAGAAATTTTTATAATTTCATTATTATTACGAACCATATTTTGGAAATATTTCCAAATGATAATATTTTGTGGATCAAAACTGAATTCCTGTCCTTTAAATTAATCTCTAGATCCATCCTCTTGTAATAGATAACTATTAATTAAGCTATCAACAAAGACTTTGAATTAGTAATAAACAATTCAGGATGAAATGATTTAAAGAGAAAATCTTTTAATATAATCATTTTCTCATAGAAATCAAACTACAATTTTAAATTATGAAGATATCCGTTAAGAATGCAGTTAAAATTTTAGTCGTAATTATTTTAATTATTCCTATTTTTTTCGGGATTAATATAGGATTTATTATTAGATTCAAATTCGAGTTAATTCCTCTTCTATTAATTTTCATTGGAATTATTTTATACATAATATTAGGAAGGCTAATTCCTCGATATATTTATGATAATAAAACACTGAAAATTATAAGTGAGCACGACGTTGTAAATGCGTTTTCTAAAAAAGACTATTTAGCCATTCTTATTTTCTTTCCTATAACGATGATAATAGAGGAATTGGTTTTCAGATATTATCTCTTAGGTTCATTATTCAGTGTTTTAAATTTATACTTCGCGATTTTTCTCTCAGCGGCAATTTTTTCTTTATATCATCTGCATTTTTGGTTTGCATTTAAAAATCTTAAGGTGGTATTAACATACATGATATATTCCTTTCTTTTAGGAATTCTGAATGGATATATACTATATTTTTTAGGTTTAATTATATGCGTAATAGTCCATACCTTTTTAGCTTTAGACGTATATTATCAGACTTATAAGAAGTTAAACAAATAGAAAATTAGAAATTTTATTCTTAATTAGATCTTATATCTTTCAATAATTTTACCTTATACAATATACATATCATGAAAGTTTACTTTAGAGAACTCTTGAAGGAACACATCCCAACAATAATGGAAATAAGCAAAGAAATCTGGGAGGGAGAGGATTATATTCCTACAGTAATAGAAGGTTGGCTTTCAGAAGAAAATAGTTATAATTATGGAGCTTTCTTGGATAAAGAATTCCAAGAGTTAGTAGGATTCGGAAGAGTTAATTTTCTCTCTGATATCGCATGGCTAGAAGGGGGGAGAGTTAAAAAGTCATTGCAACAAAAAGGAATTGGACGTCAATTGATGGAACACGCAATTAAATATGCTCGAAATAAAGGATCAAAGCTCGCTCAATATGATACTTCCTCGGAGAATGAGGGATCTCTTGCCCTTGCAGATTATTTTGGATTTAAAAAGAAAGATGAAATGTATTTTCTACATATGTATCCAAAAGAAAAAGAAATAAATTTCGAAAGTTTCAAAATTCAATCCGAGATAAAGAAAATAGGTTATGATGAGATTATTGCAAAATATAAGGAAATTGAAAATGGTCCTATAAATGAACTTAATACGGGCTGGTCTTTTATCCCACTAAATAAGAAATTCTTAAAAATTAAAGAAGGGATTTGGTATGCCACATCAAAGGCAATCCTCCAAGTAGAGAAGCAATTGTGGAAAGTTATTGAGAAGGATGATATTAAGGAGTTAAAATTAATTGTTTATGGAGATAAAGTAGAAGCTTCTGATTTAATAAAATTTATAGTCATAAAATATCTAAAAGAAGAACAGTACGATGAAGTTAGTCTTTTTTGCAGATTTAAAATAGTCGAAGAAGCAAAAAATTTAGGTTTTTCCTATCCAGATTATCCCGAAATCGATAAAAATGAATCTGTGAAAGTAATCTTATTCGAAAAGGAATTAAAACCCGAAAATTAAAACCAAAATTTTGACTAATATAAATAAATTAATAATTTGGATCTATCCCTTGGTTCTTATTTAGTTAGTTTTTTATTTTATTTATAACAATGAGTAAAGTTGGATTAGCAACATTACCACTTCATGGAGGAAATGCTCCATCTTGGCTATTTAAACGGATGAAAATCCTTGGAAAACCAATATTCGATATAATATATGATATGGAAGGAACTGAAGGAATTTTAAGGAGATTAAGTGATACATATTGGTTTCAAGGATTAGCTTGTATTTTAGGTTTTGATTGGCATTCATCAGGATGTACCACAGTTTTAGGAGGTGTTTTAAAGGAAATTTTAAATCCAGAGGAGCATGGCGTAATCATTGGTGGGGGTAAAGGAAAGGCCTCATTAAAGGTAAAAGAAGATCTCAATGAAAAAAGAAAATCATTGGATTTTAATGAGGATAACATTGAGGATTTTTTGGAGATAAGTAGATTAGTGGCAAAAGTAGATAATGCTGCTGTTCAAGATGGTTTTTCATTGTATCATCATATGATGCTTGTTTCTGATAAAGGTTGGGCTATTATCCAACAAGGAATAGATACAAAGATAAAAAAAGCCAGAAGATATCACTGGATTTCTGAAGGGTTAGAAGATTTTCTAAACGATCCTCATAATGATATTGGAACAGAAGTTACAAAAGAAAAAGTTCTAAATATGGCTTCAAAAGAAAGTAACAAATGCAGAAAAGTAACTTTGGACTTAGTAGAGGAAGGATCAAAACGAATAAAAAGATATCTTGATAAATTAAAGAACCCACACCAAAAAAGTTTAGATGATTTTTGTAACTCAAAAAAAGTAATCAATTTAAAGTCTGTTCCTAATTTAGAAATGCCTATTCCTTTTACATTACAATGGGAGAGTTTAGAAATGGCGAAGGAAATTGCAATAAATGATTATACAGAATTACTTAAAATAAAAGGTCTTGGTCCAGGTATGATTAGAGCCTTAGCATTAATTTCAGAGTTTATTTGGGGAGAAGCTCCAAGTTGGCAAGATCCTGCGAAATTTGCTTATGCTGTGGGTGGAAAGGATGGTATCCCATATAAAACAAATACCAAAAGGATGGAAAGATGTGCATGGATTCTTCATGAAGCAATCGAACAAGCGAAATTAGACAAAAAAGAAAAATTAGGAGCCTTAAAAAGATTACATAAATTTAAAAACTCTCAGAAATATTTTCCTTAATTTTTATTCCTAAATATACACATTCGGGGTTTTTATGAACAATGACTTCCAGATTATACTTAAAATTATTAAACTTAATTTGTCTAATAATTATTAGAATCAAGAAAAAAGTAGTGGTTTCTTAATGAATGAACTTAGAAAAAAATGATATAGAGACAAAATCAATTATATTATAGATAATATTAACGATCTGCCAAGAAATCCTAAAAATGAACTTGAAAAAAAGGGTATCTTTTATTCTTTACAAACCTCCATAGAATCAATGATTGATTTGGTTGCTATGTCAATAAAGGACTTAGGGATTCCTGTAGAAGATGATACCACAAATATATCAAATTTTATAAAAAAACGAGATCTAAGTAAAAATTTAGGTATTAACTTGCAAAAGGCAAATGGATTGAGAAACCTTTTAGTTCATCGTTATAATAATGTTGATGACGAGATAATAATGAATTCAGTTACTGAGATTAAAAATCTTCTATTTAGTTGGTTAGACGAAATTGAGAAATTGTTAAATGAATTTAAAAATGATTGAAAAGATAAAGAAAGATTTAAAGTATCTTGATGGAAAGTATGAAACCATTTTATTTGGTTCCTTCGTTGAAGGTGGAACACGTCCTAAATCAGATATTGATATTGCAATTATTTCAAAAACACAAAATAATAAAGATAACATTAGACTTCAGAAGGAATTTCTAGGCCTTTTTCCTCAAAAATATGACATCAGAATATTTGAAATACTTCCAATACATATTCAAATTTCAATAATTAATAATTACATGGTTATTTTTGGAAATAAATTAGAAATTTCTGAATATTTTTACTTATTCAGAAAAAAATGGGATGATTGTAAACATAGAATTCTCACCAATCAGTATGACGATTATAAAGAACGCCTATCAGCGATGGATAATATAAAGTAATTCATTAAATCGTAAATAAAATCTATAATTCCGATTCCTTTTTTATTTTGAATTAAAGAAGTGTAATTAATTATCTCAAAATCAAGAAACGTTAATTTTTTCTCAAACTAAATAACATAAAAGGGAGTAAAGATATAAAAAGTATTTGAAAAATTAAACAAGGTTTAGTAAAGACAATTTCATTTGTAAATATGTGATATTATGCAAATTTTAACAATTATGAGTTCTCCCCATAAGGATGGAAATACAGCAATTCTAATGAATGAAATAATAAAAGGAATTAAAGAAAACTCTTCATTAGAATATACGATTGAAGAAGTAAATTTAATTGATTTTGATCTTAAACCTTGTATAGGATGTTATGATTGTATGGACCTACCATATTGTCAAAATTGCCCAGATGCTTCTGAAATCATTAAGAAAATAATTGAATCCCATCTTGTAATAATAGGGACTCCAATTTTCTTTTTTAATATGACTACCTATCTAAAAATCCTTTGGGATCATTTTATTATGATGACGCATCCCCTATTACAACCAAAGCTCTTCAATAAGAGATTTGCTCTTTTTACGGTGGCAGGATCGGAGTATAAAGATATAGCTGAATCTTTTTATAGAGATGCGGAAGAAACAGCAAAATTTTTCCAATTTGATATTTTAAATACCTTTAAAGTAGGTGGACAATGGGACAGTGGATCTGTTTTGAAAGATAAGAATATTTTAAAAGACGCATATATTTTCGGAAAAAATCTTAGTAAGCAAGCGCATTTATAACAAATTTTAAATTAAATTAAGAATAATTATTTTTAATCCTTTATCAATGATCTATTTCAAAAATATTGTTTTTTAAGAAATAAAATAAAGAGATTATTTTAAATCTAAATACTTGAAAAACTTCTATGAATATAAAGGGCTTGATACTGAAGGAGTTCGGAAGAATTAAATCAGATCGTAGAACTTTAATTTTAATTTTTGCCTTACCCTTAATCATCATAATTATATTTGGTCTAACATCGAAAGGAGGACCGACAGAATATTTTAATGTGTCATTGATTACAAAAGATAGTATTCCAACTCATGGGAATTTCCCCTCGAATTCATCACAATATGATAAACAGTTCATTTCTACTTTTCAAGGAAATCTTTCCCAATTTGGATTATATTCATGGTATAATGCTACTACAATTAAGGAATATAATAATGATTTTAATAAGTGTCTTTCGTTATTGAAAAATGAAATTATAGATATTTTTATCGTAATTCCCGAAAATTTTTCTGAAACCATTGAAAATAACAACAATACTTATTTAATCTATTATATTGACGGATCGAACTCTGAAGCAACAAATGCAATCCAAGTTGCTATGCTAGGACCAATTTCTGAATTTAGATTATCTATAGGAAAAACGGCTAACTTTACAACTATGGTACCATATTTGGAATTTGGGGTCCCATTTTGGTATCCTCAAGTATTAAATTATGCATTATCTTTAATAGTACCTTTAGTGATTGTTGGAATTATGATGAATTTAGCTTGTCTTTCGATTGTATCTGAAGGCCCCCTACCACGAATGTTAGTCACACCTACAACAAAAAGAGAAATCATCTTAAGTAAATTAATTGCCAATTCTGCGATTATGATTCTTCAAGCTACAGAAATCTTTATAGTTTTAGCATTATTTGGACTTTATTCTCTTGGTTCTTTATTTGATCTTTTTCTCACATTCTTATTGTTAGGACTTTCAGGTTTATCAATTGGGCTCTTTATAAGTGTGATTAGCAAAACAGAGCAAATGGCAAATCACTTGCTAATGATGTTCTTTATTATGATTTTAATGTTTTCTGGGAGTTTTTTTAATGTTGAATCTCTACCAATCTTTCTGCAGCTCATAATAAATTCATTACCTTTAACTCATGGTATTAATCTTATTGTGAATATAACTTTAAAAGGATTACCTATTGATTTGAATCGAGTTTTTAATTTACTTCTTATTTCAATAGGATTTCTTTTAATGACATATATAATCTATTCATTTAAAAAGTTAGAGGTATAGCATAGATGGTCAACCTATTAGGGAAAATAAAGAAATTCTTTAGAGAAATGAAGTTAAGCCTCCTTAGATTATTAGGAATGATAAAGAAGGAATTTCGATTTCTTAAAGCTGAACCAGCAAATCTATTAGTTTCATTATTATTACCTTCACTTATCATTATACTTTTTGCATTTATGACTAGTTCATCAAAAGTTGCAACCGAAATTAATGTCACTGTTGTATCAAATGATTCTAATTCATTTATTAATCCAAATAATTACACTGAATCAAAGATTGATAATTACACTATTCCTTACGTCAAGGCAGTGAACGATTCTAAACATCTAAATTTAATTCATTTTTATAACACCTCTAAAGAGATTTATGCTATGGAAAGCGCACGAGAACAACTTTTAAAAGGAAAAATAAAATGCATTATTGTTTTACCAGTTGAATTCTCAGAATTATTAATCAGCAAATATCCAGGTATCGTAGAATGTGTACCCGATGCATCAGATGTTGCAAATATACAATCCATCCTAAATTCAGTATATGATTCTATCAAAGTATTTACAAAAGAAAATAACCTAACCCCATATTTTAAAGTAAAAGGTTTTGAAGAATTCTCCTTCCCTCGAACAGTCCAATCAAGGTTCAATTCAAGTATGGCTATACTTCTACCTATAATGGTATATGGAATATCGATTGTGTTGACTATGCTTGTAATAGTGAGAGAAAAACCAATAGCAAGATTATTACTCACACCAGCAAAAAGAATGGAAATCCTTATTTCAAAATATATTACATATATACTTCTTTTAATTGCACAAATCTCTTTAATTCTCCTTAGCGCCTTTTTAGGTGGGCTATATAATAGAGGCTCATTATTGGATTTGTTTATGGGATTATTTATACTCGGTTTTTCGGGTGTAACTATGGGAATGTTTATTAGCAGTTTAAGTAAAACCAAAAACGAAGCAAATCAGTTGTTTTTTGCATTTTTTATTATAGCTATTCTCCTAAGCGGATTAATTGTACCTATTGAAAGCATGCCAATTTTTTTACAACCAATTGCATTTGTACTTCCATTATCTCATGGAAACCAAATGATTAACAGTGTTTTAACAAAGGGAAACTCGATATTCGGATTCAATTTCTTCGCATTATTGGGGTTAAGTGCAGCCTTAATTTTTGCTACGATCATTATATTTGAGAAGAGAAAGTATGAAGCTTAAAAAAGAAATAAAAACAAGTGTCCTAAAACTCGTAACATCAGAGTCTTTAGTATTAAAATTAAGACATTCTTGAATTAAACCTAATGATATAATAGCCAGATTAAAAAAATTTTCTTATAAATTAATGAATTTAAATCAAAAATTAGTCTATAAATTTCATTATTCATACTTTTAAATTAGATTAATATGAGAAAAATTTCAAACTTCATGGAGGTTTTCAAAATTGGAAAATATTACAGTGGATGTAAATAAACTAAACGTTCATTTTGGAAAAGCTCATGTAATTAATGATGTTTCATTTAAGGTGAAAAAAGGGGAATTAATTGGATTTTTTGGTATTTCAGGGGCGGGAAAAACTACAATTATTAGAGTCTTGACATGTCAATTAAGCAAAAAGAACTGGACGGGAGATGTTAAGGTTACTGGATTGGATCCAGCAAAAAGTTCAAATCATTCTAAAATTCTAAGTAGAATTGGTTATATTCCGCAACTTGAACTGCAAAATTTATATTATGAACTTTCTGCTTTAGATAATGTTGAAACCTTTGCTAATACTTATGGAATGAAAAAAATGAGCGGCGGAGAGAAAAAAAGAGTATCTATGGCTATTGGTTTAATTCATGAACCAGAGGTTCTTTTCTTGGATGAACCTACCACACAAATTAATTATCTAAATTAGTTTGGGTAAAAGGTGTTGATGCCAATAAAAGATATGATATTTTAAATTACCTAAAGATACTTAATAGAAAACTGAATACAACTATGTTCATAATTACTCACGATCTAGAAGCTGCATTGGTCTGTGATAGAACAGCCATTCTTAGAGAAGGAAGATTATTAGAGTTTGATTCTCCACAAAATTTAATTTCATCCCTTCCTGGTAACGGTCTTTTAATTAGATTGAGCATAAAAGATTTTGATGAAGAAAAAATTGAGATTATAAGGAGATTTTCCCATACCCAAAAGGTTGTTCGAGTGGGGAATCTTGAAGTTGAAGTTTTTCTGGATAATTTTGAAAAGTTCCTTCCAGATTTAATGAAATATTTATTTAATAATGGGATAAATGTTATTTCTATGAGTAAAGATCTCGCAAATTTTCGCAGATTTTTCCAAATTAGAATAAGTGAAGAGGAAGAAAAAGAAAGAAAAAATCACCTAAATAATTAATTAATTACTGAGGAATAATCTAGATGGATAAAAAATACGAAAGACGAATCAAATATCTCATTTTGATCGTAGGTTTATTCATCGGTGAATTAGTCGCATTAGGACTTATCAATACACCTTTTACCCATTACTATTCAGATTCAGAAGTAAATACTTTAAAAAATAAGATGTGGTACTTTTCATACTCACATCAAAATAATAACTCAGGATTATTTATAGAACCCAATATCGATCAAACATTTAGAGCAACAGATTCAATAAATTTCACTTCCAGTAATTTTAAAAAATCCGATCTAATTAATCCTGTAAATAAATCATATTTTAATAGTAACATGAAAACATTCTTTCTGGATTATCTTTTCGAGAAACAAAATCAAGATGGTTCTTTTTCCAACGTTGCTGGATTGGGAACCCTTTTTTCAACATACCAAGTAATTCGTACGATTGATTTACTAAATTCAAGTTATCTCGATTCAGATGAAGCTAAACCGAGAATTAATAAAATCTCAGGGTTTATTAATGCTTGTCTTAATAAGTATGGATTGGGATACAAGTCTAATCCTTCTATTAATTATTCAGATATTATTTCGACATATAGTGCGATTTATTTGGCAGACAGATTTAATTTTAAGTCAGTTTTCCAAAATGAAAATTTAACCAACTATTTGGACTTGTTATCTTTAGGTAGGGGATATAGTTTGTCAATAGGAGCCCCTAAATCTTCAAAAGCTACTTATTACGGTATAAAGGCATATTTTGGATTAAATGAGTCTTATAGTAATACCGAGAGGAATTTTCAAATTACTTTTCTGTATAGTTTAGGAAATGTTGATGGGGGATATTCTAACATAGTTGGTTCAAGTATTTCGGATCTCCAGTCTACATATTATTGTATATCTTCATTATATAGATTAGGTGCTTCACCTGTATTTGGGAATCTTACAGAATCCTTAACCTTATCATATGTGAAAAACTGTCAAAAAAAGGATGGCGGATTTGCAAATGAACCTTATATAAACACTTCAAGTGCTTATGATCCCGGATGGGCTGGTATGAATACCTTATATCTGTTAAAAAAATATGGATCTTTAACAAATATATCTATTTCTGAAAATGAACTTTCCTACTTTAACTGGCTCTCAAAATATCAAGGTTTAAATGGGTTGTTTGGTGAAACTTCTTTAAATAGCAATTATAATGGCGTATTAGCCCTTTATAATTATAATTCTAAAACATTCTCAAATTATATTAAGATGAAAAATATCTGGGATTATACACTTAATTGCTATGATCCCTTTGAAGGTGGATTTGGATTTCAACCTAATTCTACTTCAAGTATTTATTCTACATATTTAGCAATAAAAATGTATGATCTATTCAAACCTTATATGCCTGAAATCACTCTTCCAAATAGAACAAAAATTCGCGATTATTTAGTTTCATTACAGAATCCAGATGGCGGATTTAAAGTAGGACATGATATCGATTATATAATCTCCTTATTTGGGACGGAAAATAACATTTTTAGGGAAGTCATAAATACAAATATTTCTGTTGTGGAAAGTACCTTCTGGGCTATTTCAAGCTTAAATAGATTTAAAGCCATGAATTATATTAATACGAGTAGTTTGACAAATTGGATTCTTTCATGTCAAAGTGCTGATGGAGGATTTGGATTTATTAGTGGATTTCATAGCGATCTAATAAGTACATATTATGGAATTCAAGTTTTAAAATTATTAAATAAAGAACCAATGTCTAAAATGGCTATAGTAGGATTCATTAAAAAAGCTCAAAGAAAAGATGGACTATTTAACTTAATGCCTGCTATATCTATTCTCTTTAATTTACCTTCTCCATTTTTGGGTGTTTATTTAAGTTCAATATCACTATATAGTTATCACACACAACCAGAAAGAATGATACCTATAATTAAGTGGTTTAGTGATTCAATCAGTTCAAAAACAGGAGGTGTGGCAGACTATCCTTGGTTTGGGGGAGATCTAAGAAATAATCCGTATGCAATTTTAATTATTGATGATTATCGATATGACCACAGTTTTGATCCTGCTGCTTGGAATCAATTAATTATTTATATTATGATTGGAGAAGTCCTTTTCTTTTTTGGGATTTTATTCTTGAACCTCCTATCCTATATAAACTACCAAATAACCAAGAAGGTTAAAACTCAGTTTGGAATTGGAGAAAAACTTAATATTAAGTATCTTAAAAGGTTTAAAGCAATTAATTGTGAGAATCTAAGTATATATGTAGGAAAAAAAGTGATTGTAGATACTTTTTCCCTCAAATTAGAACATGGCAAAATTTTAGGAGTATTAGGAGAATCAGGAGCTGGAAAGTCGACATTTGTAAAAACTCTTTTGGGAATGAGAAAGTATAAAGGGATTTGTGAAATTTATGGTATGGATTCGAAGAAAAATAAGAGGAAAATAAGACCAATATATGGTTACGTACCCCAAGATTTAGGTAAGATTTACCCCGATTTTACTGTTTTGGAAAATCTGATGTATTTTGGAAAACAATATAACCTAACTGAAAAGGAAATACAAAGTAAAGCAAAAAGGCTATTAAGAAGCTTAGAAATAGAAGAAAAGATGAACGAGTTAGTGAAAAATCTTTCTGGAGGAGAAAAAAGAAGAGTAAGTATTGCGATTGCCCTTGTTCACAATCCAATATTTTGTATATTAGATGAACCTACTTCCGGTTTGGATCCCGTAATTCGGGAAGAATTATGGCTTGCTTTAACTAAAATTAATGAAAAATTTAATACTACATTGATTGTTATTACACATTATCCAGAGGAAGGGAAATTTTGTCATAAAATTATCATTTTTGGTCGTAATCGAGGAATGATAGATTCTGGATCTCCCAATGATCTATTAACTCAACTTCCAGGCGGGGGTAGAACGGTAGATCTCTACTTTTATGATGTTCAAGAAAATGCCATAGAACGTTTGGAAAGTATTGAGGGAATTGAAAAGGCATTGGAAAATAAGGTGGGAACTGATTTTGCTATACTTTCAGATTTAAATTTAGAATCCTTAAGGGAAAATATAGAGGAAGAGTTTGGTACTCATTCTATTTTAGGTTTAAAGCAGACAGATACAAAAATGGAAGAATATTTTCGATATCGCGCCATGGAAATACCACAAATTGAATAAAACAAAAACAAATTCTCCTATATTTTAGATTTAATTTAATAATTGTTAATTTTAATTATTCTACTTCATAGCTTTATTGAAAATAAGGATCAAAAAACTAGTGCTTCAATCTTATCATTAAGTAAATCATCTTTTAAGTTATTATTATTAAAGAACTAATCCTTAGCTATCATTATTAAGGAAAGTAAATTGGAAATGATTTTTTAAGAAGTAATAATAAAGTTTTAATTTACTTATAATAACCTAATATTTTATAAAATTGATTTTAAGATTTTTTAAATGTCATTTTTTTGAGATACAATATATAAAGATGGTGGCTGAAACTGAGCAAAATAAAACAATCCCAAAGGATGAAACAGTTAGATCTAATTAGGAGAAAGATCATAGACGCAATAAGATATTCTAAAAGATTTTGGTTGATATCCAAAGAAAATACTTTTGGTTTGGCTACTATCATAAATTTGGTTTACAAAAGGAGCTATGTTGAAGTCCTT
>JARRLT010000045.1:10187-39034 GCA_037386725.1 Promethearchaeota archaeon | reverse complement strand
TCAGTTCAGTTTCCCTGGTCGATGCCGATGAGGAAATTTGCATTCGTATTTTTTGTATCTGGTTCACCTGGATTTATATATTTACCTTTAATATGTTTATTGGCCCCTTTTATTGTATATCCCTCATCATAAAGCAATTTTTTTATATCCAGAATAATTTCAACATCTTTTTCAGTATATTGTCGGGTACCACCATCAGATTTTGGAGGATTTAAGGACTCAAATACAGTTTCCCAATATCGAAGCACAGATTGCGGAAGAGCGGAAATTTTTGATACCTGACCAATCGTATAATACAAACGATCATAACTCATTACATTCCTCCTAAATATCTTAGGCATAACTTTAAATATTTTAAATGTAAAATTCAAATATTTAGTTTCTTTCAACAATACTAGTAAATAATGGAATTAAAAAATAGTCAGTTAAGTCAAATTTTTACACCTGATTACGTAGCAGAATTTATGGTTAAGAATGCTAAGAAATATTATCTAACTTCACATAATATTGAAAACTTAGATCTAGTAAAAGTTCTAGAACCATGTGTAGGGAAGGGAATATTTTTAAAATATCTCTTAAAAGAGGGATTTACTAATATTACTGCTTATGAGTTAGACAAAAGTATTAAACCTTATCTATTAAAAGAATTCCCCTATGTAAAATTCAAGTTTAAAAATTTTTTAGGTTCTACTTGTAATATAAAGTATGATATCATTATAGGAAATCCCCCATATTTAGGACAAAATTATAATGCCGTTTTGTTTCAAGATCTTGTAAAAAATTATGATTTTTGTAAAAAATACTTTGTAGGGAATATGGATTTGTTTTATTTTTTTATTCATAAGGGGATTACTAAATTGAATCCAGGAGCACTTCTTAGCTATATCACAACTAACTACTGGATTACAAAATCTTCAAAAACTGGCATAAAAAATATAAAACCACATATCAAGAAGGAATGCAATTTACTCCAATATGTTGACTTATCGCCTTTAAAAATATTTAGAGATGCTACTGGTCAGCATAATTGTATATTCACATTGCAGAAGAAAATTAATGATGAGAAAAGAAATAATGTAAATAGGGATATTGATATAGTACAAATAAGAAAGCCTAGCTATAAAAATACTCAGATGGATTATCCCCCAGAATTTACTTTTAGTAAGCTTTTGTTAGAAGAAAAGGCTTCCAATATCTTAAGATATAAATCTGCAATTACAAATAAGGAATTGAAAGAACAAGGAAATTGGAATCTTCTATATCCTATCGAAGTAAAAAATTTAATGTCTAAGATCGAAGAGAAATGTAAAAATAATGGAAAAGTTACCTATTTAAAAGATTACTTTTTAATAAGAAATGGTTTAAAAAAATTATTAAAAAGAATCTACAAGAGTAAATCAATATCCAAATTCGGTTTTCAGAAGGAAGATTTTATAGGATATGGTCTTTATTTTAATAAGCGAGAATTTATAGATAAAAATGATAAGGTTCAAAATTTTCAGCTTAAAAAGAAATATCCCGTTTTATCGGCATATTTGGAACAATTTGAACCTATTTTACGGAAAATCTTAACTAATGCGAAAGAAAATCCCGAAGACATATATTTTCCAAGAAGAGGTGCATTTATTTGGAAATCAAACCAGAGTGCTAAATATTTATGTGATTTGGAACCTTGGTATGAACAAGGACAAAAAATATTTTTTAGCTATATTTCTAAAGAAAATGTTTTTGGATATACAGAAAGCCCTTATTACGCCACCTCTGACACCTATTTTTTATGGCCCGGAGAAAATTCAATTGAAATTAATTATTTTTTTATAATCGCTTATCTAAATTCGGAATTAGTGAAATTTCTTTTTTCAGCTAAAAATATTAAAATTAAGAGAAGTAAAACGAAATTAGAAAATAATTTAGCTATTCCAAATATGAATATTGAAACATCTCCAAGAAAAAATATTCTTGAATTGATTATAATTCTTACCGAGTATTTAATTTCAATAATTACAAATAATAATGAAAAACAAACGCGAGTTCTTCAAAAGGAAGAAATAGACTCAAATTTGAAATCAATCATTCAAGTATCAGATTATTTATCAGATTATTTATCAGATTATTATGATTCGGAAAATATAGCTCAAGCAATCATTAATAAAAATAACTTATATATTCAAAATCTAATAGATGGTTTATTTTACACGTTTTTTGATGTATCTAAGGAAGAAATAAAAAGAGTTATGGAAAAGTATTATAAAAAGTGAGAATATTATTCTCCGAAATTTTTTTCTCAAAATCTTTAATATAGTTCTCTGTTTCAATTGAATTGCATTTTCATTTCACTATTAGTGAGATATTTTAATTATAGGGTATTTTATCTTTCAACACTTTTTTGTAATCTAAAGGTGATTCTCTTTGAAAGAAGTAGTGATAATTGATGGAGCAAGAACTCCAATTGGCCACTTTGGAAAATCTTTAAAAAATGTTCCAGCTGTAGACTTGGGGGCAATTGCTATTAAGGAAGCAGTAAATAGATCAAAATTTGATATAAATTTAGTAGAAGATGTAATTATGGGAGCAATTCATCAAGAAGGAATGGGAAATAACTCTACCAGAATTGCTTCCCTAAAAGCACGAGTTCCTCACACTTCTGGGGCCTTAACCGTTAATAATGTGTGTTCCTCTGGAATGAAATCAGTTGAAATTGCTTATCGTCAAATTGCTATGGGTGAGATAGAGGTTGCAATTGCAGGAGGTATGGAAAGCAATAGTCAATGTCCCTACATGTTAATGGATGCAAGATGGGGTTATCGATTAAGATCAAATCAAATGGTTGATGCTTTGTTTTATGATGGATTTACCGATACATACAATATATATGGAGGTTATAAGCATGTCGGAGAAACTGCTGAAAATATTATTGAAGATTATGAATATATTAGAGAAAAGTATAATTTACCTGAGTTTGATTTAACTTTTGAAGAGATTAACCGATTTGCATTAGATAGTCACAAAAAATATTTCAAGGCTCAAAATGAGGGATTTTTTAAAGAAATCATTCCAATTGATATAAAAAATAAATATTACAACGCTTATTTAGAGAAAGACGAAAGTCCCCGTAAGAATCTTACTTTAAAGATGTTGAATGACTTTAAGCCCGTATTTAGAGAAAATGGATTGGTTACAAAAGGAAATACTCCTCCGTTAAATGATGGAGCTGCTGCGATAACTATGATGTCCAAAGAAAAAGCAGCAGAGTTAGGAATTAAGCCTTTAGGAAAAATAATTGCTTTTACATCTGGAAATGTAGAACCTAAATATATGGGGATTGGACCTATTGTAGCTATAAAAAATCTTTTGAAAAAAATGGAAATAAAGAAATCTTCAATAGATTATTTCGAAATTAATGAGGCACAAGCGCAACAAGCTTTGTTTTGTATAAAATCTCTAAAGATTAATTTAGAAAAGGTTAACTTTAACGGTGGAGCTATTGCTATTGGGCATCCTCCTGGCATGACGGGAACACGACTTATATTAACAGCACTATATAACCTAAAATGGAGAAAAAAGAAATATTCCATTTGTTCTCAATGTGCGGGTGGAGGTACCGGTATGGCTATATTATTGAAATGCTTATAATTATTATATTAATTGTTGAATTCTCTATTTCATAATTTATTTTCCAAATATCTGGTAAGATCTTGGAAATTATTATTATTTATTCACAACTAGTCTCTTGATGAATAGATATATTATAAATAAGTCTAGTGAAAATAAAATAACCAAAATCAGAAAGGAGAATTTTTATAGTTAACTATTTAATTATTAATTAGGATAAAGATTTAATTAGAGAATTCCTATGGTTGATATAACTTCTATTAACAAATCAATATTGGAAAGGAAGAAACAACTCCATATAGAACTTGACCATATTTTAGATCAATTAAAAGAGCTAGGTGTTTTAAAAGTAATTCTATTTGGCTCACTTAATAAAGATGATATTGATCTTTTTAGCGATATTGATCTATTTATCATTATGCCAAATTCTAAACTAACTAAGGAATGGATTAATTTTCTTTATACTAATGTTGAAAGAAATATTGCCTCAGACTTAGTGGTTTATAATCAAAAAGACTTCAATGATATGCTCCCTAGAAGTACTTTTTTAGAACAAATAATAGAAAAAGGTAAAATACTATATGAAAAGACCTAAAAAAGAAGAATCTTTAAGGTGGTTAATACAGGCGAAGGATGAATTTGATGATGCTAATACTCTCAGAAAAATGGAACGCTTTTATATAGCTCTTTTTCATTTTCAACAAGCTGCTGAGAAGGCGTTAAAAGCATTCCTATATATCCATATTAAATCAATCAAAGTTTTTTATACTCATTCTATAACAGAACTAATCCAATTAGCTATTGAAATTGATACCGATTTTAAAAACGTTAAATCCTCAAAAAAATTAGATCAATATTATATACCCACAAGATATCCTAATGGATTACCGGGAGGAGTCCCCTCAAGGTATTATGATGATCCAAAAGAAGCGAAAGAAGCAAAAGTTTTAGCTGAAATAGTAATAAAATTAGTAGATTCTAAAATAGAAAAATCGTCTTCAAATAAGTAAATATTCACATTTTTGTATATGAGGAATCTATTACCTTTAAATCAAATCCACTAAACATAAATCTTTTAGTAATTAGACAGTGTTTTTCCAACAAAATGATCTATAAAGTTCAGTTAATCTACTCTGAACTGACACAACAAAATTTATTAATATAAGTTTCTAATATTCATTTAGAACCTAATTAAAAGACAAATACAAAAATGATTGAGATTAATATGCGAAGAAAATTATTTGAAGTTCAAATCTGTTTCTTTTTGATTTTGCTTTTCTTAAGTATCACTTTGGTTCCAAATGTTTTATTTGGGAGTAAAAGAAATCTACAACCAAGAGATAACACAAAAAAAGTGATAACTCTTGCTTCTCAATCGGGATCAGAAAACATTTTTATTAATAATAACTGGTCCACTATTGTAAATAGATATAATTGGTGTAATGGATCAGGCACGAAGAATGATCCTTATGTTATTAAGGATATTTATTTCACAAAGGGTACGAGTATAACTATAAAAAATACATTAGAACATTTTAAAATTTGTAATTGTACATTTTTTAATTGCAATAGAGGAATAAGATTAGAAAACGTAAGTAATGGAGTAATATTAAATAATAATTTCACAAATACATATGGTTTTGCCCTTAAATTGGATAATTGCTATAATTTGAGCTTTTCAAGCAATTTAATTTATAATAGTAAGTCTTCACCAATAGTCATCGATTCTAGTATATATGTAAATATCTCAAGAAATTTTATAGATATTGAGGAAGCCAATGATGGAATTTGTTTTGAGGATGTAAATTACAGTCACATTGAGTATAATATTGTAAATTTTAGATCAGGAGCTTATAAAATTTATCTCGATCACAGTAATCATAATGTAATTCTTAACAATTCTTTAATTACTATTGGAGGGAATGGATTACGATTATATAGCAGCAGTTTTAATCTTATCTCAAATAATTTATTTAAAGATGATGATTTGGCAATCGATTTATCCATGCGTAGCAATAATAACACGGTGATTTATAATGAAATAAAAACAGAGGGTCAAGGAATGTATTTTTATTATTCTAATCTTAATAATGTGAGTTTCAACTACATTAAGGCACATGGTGGAATATATTTGTATTATAGCAATAAGAGCTTGATTCTTAATAACACTATATATTATAATAAATGGGGGTATATCGATGAATGTCATTGTGTCAATAATACAATTTTAGGGAATATTTACATCAGCATCCGCATCCCTACCCCAATAGATTTAAGTTTTCTTTACGACCTATTAATTGTAATTTCAATAGTAGCACTTGCGGCAACTGGAGCGGTCGTTTATTATTTAAGAATAAGAAAAAGAAAATTAGAAAAAGAAATAAAATAAACAAACTACATATTTTTTCTTTTATGATTTCACCCAAAATACATTTTAATTTCATCTATATCACTCTCTCTAATTAATTGATATGTTTTTAGCATTTTAAGAAAATGAGTTAAAAAATTCAGAAAATTTACACTTAATAATCACAAAAAAATTTATTTATTTAAAAATCTAATTTTATCTTAGAATCAAATTAAAAGACAAATACAAAAACAATAAAGATTAATATGCTAAGAAAAGTTTTTAAAGTTCAAATTTGCTTCTTTTTGATTTTGCTTTTCTTAAGTATCGTTTTGACACAAAATACTCGATTTGGTGGAAATAAAAATGACCTAAGATCAAGAGATAATACAAAAAGAGTGATAAATCTTGCTTCTCAATCGGGACCAAAATATATTTTTAATGATAATAACTGGTCCGATATTGCAAATACCTATAATTGGTGTAATGGATCAGGCACGAAGAATGACCCTTATGTTATTAAGGATCTATATTTCACAACCGAACCGAAAAATGTATACTGGACCTGGCCATCCACGACTATATTTATAGAAAATACATTAGAATATTTTCAAATTCGTAATTGTACTTTTTTTAACTGTAATGATGCAATAAAATTAGAAAATGTAAGCAATGGTGAGATAATTAATAATATCTTTACAGAGACTGATAGTAACGCCATTATACTAAATAAGTGCAACAATTTAACGATTTCTAATAATAATTTCACAGAAACCTATTATAATCCCATTAAATTGAATAATTGCAATGATGTAAATATTTCACGTAACTTTATTTATGCTAGTGACTCATCACCTATTTTCATCGATTCCAGCGTACATATGAATATTTCCAGAAATATTATTGAGGGGGGTTCAAATTATGGAATTCATTTAGTGAATGTAAATGACAGCTATATAGAGGATAATATAGTTAATTTTACTGGAGGAGGATATTGTAAAATTGCTATCGAATACAGTAATCATAATATAATTTTTAATAATTCCCTAATTAATGTTGGAGGAAATGGATTAATAATATATCACAGTAACTTCAATTTCATTTCAAATAATTCAATTAAAGGTTGTTCTCAGGGAATTGAAATTTTTAAAAACTCATTACAAAATAAGATTTTACACAATGAAATAAAAACGTATGATACTGGAATCTATGTTCAAGATTATTGTAATAGTAATGCGGTGGTTGAAAATGAGATAAAAATAGATGAAGAATATGGATATTCTGATGGAATTGCTTATGGAATCTATTTGGATTCATCTAATCTTAATAACGTCAGTCTCAACTATATAAAGACAGAGGGTGAGGGAATCACTTTGTTTTCTAGCAATATGAGCTTTATTCTTAATAACACTATATATCATTTAAAAGGAAAATGCATCGGTGAATATAATTGCGTCAATAATACAATTTTAGGGAATATTTGCATCCGTATCCCAATCCCAGTAGATTTAAGTTTTATTTATGGACTTATAATTGCAATTTCGATTTGCGCACTTGTAGCAGCTGGAGCAGTTATTTACTATTTAAGAATAAGAAAAAGAAAATTAGAAAAAGAAATAAAATAAATAAACTACTTCATTTTTTCCTTTTATAATCTTACCCAAAACACATTTTAATTGTATCTATATCACTTTATTTAATTTCTTGATATATTTTTGAAATATTAAGAAAATGAGTAAAAAATTTCAGAAAATTCACTCTAGACTGAGACAAAAAGATTTATTACTTTAAGTTTCTAGTTTTACCTTATAATCTATTTAAAAGACAAATACAATAACAATAAAGAGTAATATGCTTAGAAAATTCTTTAAGCTTCAATTAAGAAAAAAATACATTGATTAACTTAGTTAAAACTAAATTGAATATATGAGAATTTCTTTTTTTGAATTTGATTAAAAACATTTAAATATTCAAGAAACTTCCTTTTTCTTTAGAAATTCAATATCTAAATTGCAAATCAAAAATCTCTACAAAATAAAATCATGAAAGGAAAATTATTCTCTCATATTTTCTATATTGGAACTATCATAATTCTATTCCTTTATATCGCTAATCCCCCCTTAATATTCAATAGTTTCGGTAGTTCTGAAAGTTTTTATTTCGGATTTTTTAATAATGACGGATCTGATTTACTCTGTAAGGCATCATCTGAAGGAAATGACGACCAACCATATCTATTTGGAACATATGAGAGATCTGTAGAAAGAACAGGAGAATATGATTTGGGTTTTAATATAAGCCATTATTGTGAATTAATTAATTGCGTACTTGAATATAATTATTCCCTAAATGGTCAATTTGAAGGTCCTTTTTATTCTAATATGGATTTTGTGAACAAAACCTATTTTAGAGGGCTTTACTATAGTTATTGGTTTAGTAATTTAACTTTGCCAAATCTCTCTACTTATCAAGAATATACATTCGTTTTTTATCGGGGGCTATCAGTTACAGATATAAACGGCAGCGTGTATAAAATCTATATTTCACCGAGAACTGTGACAAACCCACTCCGATCTACGTCTTTTCAAATTAATTTTATAGTTATACCTCTGTTTTTCATTATCTTATTGACTCTGATTGGTTTAATTATAGTTATTTTTAATAAAGAAAAATTCAAATTATTCAAATCCTCCAATTTAATGGCGTTCAATTGAATATTAAGATTTAACAAGAATTTGATAAATCGGCAATCTATTTTATTTTAAATATGACCTTTTCTTTTAGAGGTTAATGTCGAGGGTAGTGATGAAACACATTCAAAATATTGGAAAATTACAGCATGATAGAGTTAAACAACTGGAACTATCGATTGAAATCCTTTCAGACCATATCAATAAATTTAAAGATGAGATGAATAAAGAAACGCTTAGTTTTCTCCTTTCTGAATTAACAATAATGAGAAGAGAACTAGAAATTCGAAAATTCTATCTTAAATAATTTCCAATCGTAATCTTTTATTTTTTTCATATTTCCTTTCTTTATAAAAGAGAATCAGAATCTCTTCCAAAAAAGAGTCTACCTATTTGGAAGAGATTCTGATTCTCTTTTATAAAGAAAGGAAATATGAAAAAAATATTCAATTTAAATTCAAAATTGTTTGATATGGATTTCTATATTTTTCCGGATAGTGATTTGGGAAAAAAACTCGGGTTGGATAATTTTGATAAAAATGAAAGTAAAGGTATTCGAATTTCCTATCATTTTGAGCCGGGTATGAAGGAACCAGATGTAAAGATCGATTCCGATATAGATAAAGATAAAATAAACGAATATATGAAGAGAATAAATTTAAAAAATAGACCTGATTTACGAAAATTTATTCAATCACGATCTAAATCTACAAAAAAACCTAAAAAGAATTTTATTGACGCAGAAGAATTATCCCTTGATAATAACCAAGGGAAAGAACCACTTAAGGAACGCGAACCATTGACTGAAGTTCATGATTATGCTGATTATACTGAAATTATCCTTGAAGTTCCTGGGGTTAATAAGGAAGATATCGAAATAAGGTTCCAAAATGATGGAAAGACTTTCAAATTTTGCGGAAAAAGTGAAAGTTGTGAATTTGTAAAGGTAATTCCTTTGACGTTTAAAGTTCGTGATCCCGAATATTCCGTGGAATTAAATAATGGAATTGCAGTTATCAAAATTAAATAATAAAAAATATATAATCAATGAATAAAAAAATAGGGAGTAAATTATGAGTAAGATGACAGAAGCTGGTGGAAGTAGTAGCAATAAACTACGTGTAAAGGATGCTTACAAAGATGATGCGGGCAGGGGCATAACTCGCATGGACCCTAACGTTGTGGATTCGATGGGATTAAAAACTGGTGATATAATCCAAATAATACATCCAGGTACTAGAGAAGAGACGGCAGCTCTACTTTATCCGCCACGTTTTGAAGATAAAGGAACCAATACAATCCGACTTGATGCTTCTTTAAGAAGGAATTTAGGAGCTGCTCTAGATGATTTGGTCGATATCAAGAAAATTGAGGCGGCTTTAGCAGATAAAGTCGTTTTTGCTGGTCTTGAAGAAGCGGTAATCTTACGTAATTCACAGCAATTAGCTAAGAAGCTAGAAAACCGTGTAATAACCAGAAACGATATTTTATCGTTTTACGCTTATGGGCGGAGAGTAGACTTAATTGTGGTCAACTATACTCCTAAATCCCCAGCTGTAAGAATTCATGTTGATACAAAAATCCTTTTGAGTGAGAAGAGTCACAAAGAATTAATTGAAATTGAAGAATCTCGTGTAACTTATGAAGATATAGGTGGTTTAGAGGAAGAGATTCAAAAGATAAGAGAAATGATCGAACTACCAATTCGTCATCCAGAATTATTTAAAAGGATCGGAATCAATCCACCGAAAGGTGTTTTACTTCATGGTCCTCCAGGAACTGGAAAAACTTTATTAGCGAGAGCCGTAGCTTATGAAACAGACGCCAACTTTCAAACTATTAGTGGACCTGAAATTATGAGTAAATTCTATGGACAAAGTGAAGAAAATCTAAGAAAAATCTTTGAGGAAGCTAAGGAAACAGCACCCTCTATAATTTTTATAGATGAACTCGATTCAATCGCTCCAAAGCGAGGCGAAGTTACTGGAGAAGTTGAAAGGAGGGTCGTAGCGCAATTATTATCTTTGATGGATGGATTGGAGGGGCGTGGAGAAGTAATTGTTATAGGTGCAACAAACCGAGTAAATGATATTGATAATGCGCTGCGTCGACCGGGTAGGTTTGATAGGGAAATTGAGATTGGTGTTCCAGATACAGAAGGAAGACATGAAATTCTACAAATTCATACTAGGGGAATGCCTTTAGGAGTAGATGTAGATCTTCGGGCAATCGCTGAAAAAACACATGGATTTGTTGGAGCAGATGTAGAAGCCTTAGCAAAGGAAGCAGCTATGTTAGCAATAAGAGAAGTATTACCAAATCTTGATTTAGATAAACCGATTCCAATAAGTATTTTAAATGAGATAGAAATCCATCAGTCAAATTTTCTAGACGCCTTGACTAATATTGAACCTTCGGCCTTACGAGAGGTACTTATTACTCAACCAAGTGAAACATGGGATGATGTCGGAGGTTTAGAGGATGCAAAGCAGCAACTTCAAGAAGTTGTAGAATGGCCTTTAAAATATCCTGAGTTATATCAACACTTACATTCAAAACCTCCAAGTGGAATTTTATTACATGGTCCTCCTGGAACAGGTAAAACTTTAATTGCAAAGGCTTTAGCACATGAAAGTGAAGTTAATTTTATTTCAGTGAAAGGTCCAGAATTTCTTTCAAAATGGGTTGGAGAAAGCGAAAAAGCAGTGAGAGAAACATTTAGAAAAGCAAGATCGGCAGCACCTTGTATAATCTTTTTTGATGAAGTTGATGCGATCGCGGGTATGCGGGGAAGATTTGCAGGTTCTCAAGTAACTGAACAAGTGGTGTCTCAATTATTAACAGAGATGGATGGGTTAGAAGGGTTAAAGGATGTTATTTTAGTAGCAGCAACCAATCGACCTGATATGCTGGACCCAGCGTTACTTCGAGCCGGAAGATTCGGACGTCATATTGAAATCCCTCCTCCTAATTTTGAAGCTCGGAAAGCAATTTTCAAGATTCATTTGAAAAATAAGCCATTAGCAAATAATGTAGATATAAATAGGATGGCAGAACAACTTGATGGCTATACTGGAGCAGAAATTCAAGCTATTGCAGAAGAAGCAACACTATTAACCATTAGAAGAGCGGTTTCAGATCCAACGATAGATACAAAAGACCCAGAATCCGTAAAAGTAGTTAAACTTACAGCAGAAGACTTACATAATGCTATTGATAAAGTAATAAAGAGTGCTGATAGGGCTCAAAAAGCTCATGATATAGCAAAAGAACCATCTGCGGAGTTATATCGATAAATTTAATATTTTTTATTTTATTAATTTGTGAGGATGTGAAATCAAATGGAAGAAATTGAAACCCAAGACCAAAAAGATTTGGATTCTCCGGATATGAGTTTAGACACTTTATTGGAAATTCTTGGAAATCCAACAAGAAGGATTATTTTATCAAAATTAGCAAAAGTACCTCATTCTACCTCTGAATTACATAAAACACTTGGGATTTCAAGGCAAGCCGTTCATAGTCAATTAAGTATTTTAAAGGACTATAATCTCATCGAAGAAATTAACCCAGATAAACGTGGTGGTAGGTATAAGATTAAAACTAATCTTAATGTTCATATAGACATTTCTCCAGATTTTTTTGGAATAAAATATAATATGACTGAAATTGAACCCGAAGCGGAAGCGATGGTTAAAAAGGATTCAAAATATTCCTCTCAAATTAATAAAATTAAATCTCCGAGCGATAAAATGAGATTTTTAGGAGAAAAAATTAGGGAAATAGAACAGAATATTGCTACTCTTGAAGATGAAAGAAAAGAATTGTTACAGCAGAAAGAATGTTTGATTATCGATTTGAAAGAGATCATGGAAGAACAATATAAAACGATGTTCAAGAAGAAAAAACAAGCCAAGTTTGACAATTTAGAAAAAGAGATCTTTTTTACCCTTTTTTTCAATCCCTTACGTTACCAAAGAAGAATCAATTTAGACAGGTTAATAAATGAATTATTTTTCTCAGACATGGATCTTATTGATAGAGCGACTCATAAGACTTCAATTGAACATCTTTTGAGAGATTTATCTCAATTCTTAGATTTCCTAAGAGAAGAGAACAATAAATGGTTTTTCGATATTTAAATTAACATTTTTTTAATTATCCGATTTTAAATTATAACTTGTAATAATATTAAAATTGAATTCATTTTTGAAAGGTGGGAGTATGAGTATAGAAGATCTTAAAAAGCAAATACCTGATATTTTTGAGAAGGTTAAGAAGGATGTAAAAACAGTTTTTGGAAGGCAAAGAGCGGGCTTAACATTAGGTTTAGCAGATATGGGAATGTTCCAAGGTGGATTTATAGGTGGAATGCATTTCCATCCTGGTACGGACATAGTTATGAATAAAACACCTCTTAAAATGATACTTGAAAAGCAACCTTCTGAAGTAGTATGGGGTTATGTTTATCATATTTTACTTCATGAATATATACATTCTTTAGGGATCCTTGATGAAAAACAATGTAGAATGTTAACTTTAGAAGTTACTGAAAAAATTTTTAATGAGAATGACCATCCAGCAATGATTTTCGCGAAAAAGGGAATTGGAGCATACTTCCCGGATCTACGTTTAATGTATATTCCTCCTGAAAGACGTCCTGATGGAATTAAAATTGAATATTTAAAGGAGTTTGATAGGAATAGTTTTTCCTATTATTCTTAAACTCAAAAAGGGACTTTTTGAATATTTTATTATCTTTAAAGATTTAAAAGAAGACTTATATATTCGAATATCTATATAGTAAATGCTAAAAAATTTGATTAAAAAATCAAGGAAGTGTAGGGATAAATTAAAATGAGTATTGAAAAATTAGAGTTTGATAAATTCAACTGTTTAAAATGTGGAACAAAAATTTCGGACACTTTTTTTCATCATGAAGAACATACCATAAAAATAAAAAGTTATACTTTAGAAAAAAAGATAAAATCTATTGAGGTACCCGTTTGTTCAAATTGCCGTGAAGAGATGAAAGCGTGGACTAAAAGGCATAAAATATCTAAATCCCATTTTCTAGATGTTTTATCTTTGTATATCTTTGGAATAATCGTTGTAATTTTTGGGTTTATTTTTGTCAGCTATGATGTCTTTCAACATGTGTTCTTTAGTATCTTAGGCCTCATTATTGGTATAATTGGAATTTTGGGGATAATCGGAGGCACATATTACATTTTTAGAAATAGGAAACATAAAAATGAAATAACTAGCCCTTTTCGGTATATAAAGTTTAAAGGTGAAAATACTTTCATTAAACCACAAGGAAAAGGCAATTGGATAAACTATAATGAGTGGTTAAAAGAAGCAACTATAGATGACGAAGAATAGTTGTAAAAACACAAGTTAAGAGATACGCAGAAACAAAGTGAGTTAGAGGGAGATATAAATATAATTTATTGGTCAAATTATGGTGAAAAGTATAATAATCGTAAATTTTTTTAAACAAAACTTAGTAGAGACTTTAGGCTTCTTGGCTTAGAATTCTAATGTGAATGTTGACTTTAGAAGGTACAGAAAGAATTTTTGATGAAATGACCATCCAGCGATGATTTTCATGAAAAAGAGAATTGGACCATACTTTTTAAATCTATGTTTAATCTACATCCCTCTAGAAAGGCGACTTGATGGAATTAAAATTGAATAATTAAAGGAGTCAAATAGGAATCGTTTTCCCTATTACTCATAAATCTTTAATTTTTTCTTAAATTGACTTCTTATTATTTTGACATATCTTATAGAGAAGATCTATAATTGAAACCCGAATAAAATCGATATTTTTCTGATTTTTCACTTCTCCTTTCTATTAAATTATTTAATAAATATTTTTATTCTTATGAATTCTAAAAAAACCTTTTATATGATAAAAATATAAATAATATCACTAAAAAATTTAAATAAAAATCAATGGGCAAAAAGGTTATCCAATTGAATAATGAAAATTTGGACTTTTATAATTTTAATTGTATTAAATGTGGTACTGAGAGAACAAAAGAATTTTTTGTATTTAGAGAGACTAAATCATATATGAAATATAGAGCAACCACTGTCATAACCAAAAAGATCAAAATTCCCGTATGCAGGGATTGTCGAATTGAATTTGAAAAATGGGTTGATAAACATGGAACTTCTAAATCTGCTGTTAGAGATTCTTTATGTGTGCCTTGTTGTGCTATAATTATAAGTTTTTTTACCTTTATCATTGCTTTTGAAAATTTTGTAATGCCTTACAGTGTACCTTTATTGTCTTATATTTTACTCGGAGTTGGTTCTTTGGCGATCTTAGCACTGGGTGGAGGTGCTTATAATACTTACCGAAAAGTAAAATCTATGCAAGAAGTAGGATGTCCTCACCGATATATTAAGTTTGAGGGTGGAAATACTTATGTTAAACCTCGTGGTATCGGAAACTGGATAAACTATGATTTATGGTTAAAAAATACGACTAAAATAGATGAAAATAAAGTTTTCGAGACACAATTAAAGAGCCTACAAAGAAATCTTGAACTGGAAGAAGATATAAATGTAATTTATTGTCCAGAATGCGGTGAAAGATATAATAGAGGGAAAAATTTTTGTATTAATTGTGGAAAAGATTTAAGGACTATATAAAAATAGAATAACAGAAATAGGTTATTAAGTTGGCAAAAGAATGCATTGGATCGATATTAACGATTGCCTTTGTTGTTATAGATGAATATGAAACCAAAGAAGAAGAGAAAGTACTTTTTCGTAATTAATATTGTTATTAAATTTGGGCGAAACAAACTTGGAACTATACCAGATAAGTAAGAAGATAAACAGTTAGCAAGAGAAAGAAGAAAGCTTAAAATATTCATTAATACTTACGTGAAAGAGTTAAGAAAAATACACTTACTAAAATATTTCTGAATTTTATTCTAAATTAAATTTTGTAAACTAAAAAAAGGAACTTAAATCGATAGTTTAGGAATCTCATTAATCTTGTTCAATTTCAGAATTATATCTAATGAATATTCCACTAAGAAAAACTATTGATAATAAAGAACTAAAAATTATTGGATAAAAAAATTAAAATGAAATTGGAAATAAATCTAAATCATTAAAAATAAGTAAATTTAAACTCTTTATATTATGAGGTTTTGTACTTCTTTCTAAGGTGATAGTTATTTCTCAATCTAAAAATGGAAATAAGCAGAAGAGCCAAGAAAACGGAACTATAGTCAAATCCATGGATATGGATCAAGACAAACTTATATTCAATTGGCACTATAAAGAAACCGATAAGAAACTCACCTATGATATAAAAAAATGTATTGGTTGTAGCTTATGTAAAATAGTGTGTCCTGTGGATGCAATCGAGTTAGGCCCAATTCCTGAAATTGCTCAAAATATATTGGACGAGAGTAATCCAAAATTATTAATTGATCATGAAAAATGTTGTTATTGTATGCTTTGTGCAGTTGTATGCCCAAAAGTAAATCATGGTAAGTTCGATTATCCCTATGGTTCATTTTCTATTATAGGTACATACAACAGGACCTCATACTTTAAAAAAAGTATGTTATGGCGATGTGATCCTCAAGGTTGCAAAGCTTGTGTTAATATATGTCCAGTCGAATCGTTTTTCATTCCAGAAACCGCTGAAGAAGTTAAAAAGTATGGGAAAATCGCATGCAATGAAGATGAATGTTTCTATTGCGGAGCTTGTGAAAATTCTTGCCCTGATGAGTTAATAATTGTTCAAAGACATAAAATAAACTTGAAAGATCCTGAGAAAGAAGGAAACTTTCCTTGGGTTAAAGCATGGGCTAAATATATCAAAGAAATAATCGAGAAGAGATTAATTGAAGGAAAAGAGCCCATTAAAATTCCTATTATCGAAGAAGAGATTGAAAAGATAAAGGAAGAAATTGAAGAAAAAGTGCCCCAACTCTCTGAAAAAGATAAACAAAAATTGGCTACTTTAAATAATAAAGTTCAAGAATTCTTACACTCCAAAAAAATTCGCTATTGGATAAAGGATGGAAAGAGTGATAAGATTAAGTCCGAATTAAAGAAGTATTTGAAATAAGATAGTATTCTCTCTTAAATCTCTTAAAATGTGAGATTCAAAAAGATTATTAAAAATGGAATTGTTTATACAACACATTATGTTAAGAAAATTCATAAATGTTAAAATTCGATAATTTTTGAATCAATTTTGTCCATCATCTAAAAAATTAAATATCTAATTTTGATCTATTTTTTTAATATTTATAAAAAATAATTTGAAAATGGTAGATCATTATGGGAAAAGGTGGAGTTGTTTTAGGGATCATAGGAATATTATTAGGTGCTGGGGGAATTGGATATGGATTTTTTCTTTGGATTAATCAAAATAATTTACAGAACTCTGTCGGGTCGCAAAAAATATGGCATAGTTCATACAATAGCATCTATACACCTCCAGAATTGGAATATGTAACCATCCCGAATATGTCAATACTAATAGAATTAAATTCACCAGTATCGTTGCATCTATTATTTACTAGCTCAGCGAAAATCATTAATGATTCTGGTTTCAGTGATATTTTATTCTACTTTATGTTAAATGATGTTAGATTAACTAGTCGGAATATGGAGCTAATTTTTTAAGAGAAAGTGAATTTTTTATCCAAAGCTTTCCTATCTAATCTTTTTTGTTTAAAATAAGTGTTAGTATAAAAGATAAAATATATGGAAATTAAGAAAAGTATTTCTATTCACTATTAAATACTTTAACTTTTTATATTTCCTACTAAATATTATTTTGGAATTGTAAAGTTTAATACGGTGTTTAAATTTATATGATTATAAAATTAGTGGTAAAAAAGAACTCTAAACCTAACTGTGTTAATTTAGAAGTA
Source organism: Promethearchaeota archaeon (assembly GCA_037386725.1). Classification (GTDB taxonomy): domain Archaea; phylum Asgardarchaeota; class Lokiarchaeia; order Sigyniarchaeales; family SOKP01; genus JARRLT01. The sequence goes on along the minus strand of JARRLT010000045.1, from coordinate 21,464 downwards.
TGGATTCTGTTCGATAAGGATTTTATCAATTCAATTATGGAAATTTTACGGTTTTTTAAAGATAACATTAAAATCTATAAAAAATGGAGATTTTATACCTTTTATAAAATTACTTCTGAGAATCCTGCTATTTTATTATCTCTTTTTTCAGCAATCCAGGATTTAATCCCAGAAACTTATATTAATCAAAGTTAAATAAATATTCGAATAATAATCTGAAGAGAACTTAAATCACATTCAATTATTAATGTTGATCTTCTTCGCCTGCCTGACGGCCACCCTCCTGACACTGATCTGGGCGCTGGGCAGCGGCATCTACTACCGTTTTTTGATTTGATTTTCTGACGATATAATGCTCCCAAAACGTGGGAGGGTAGTCTAGCTTGGTATGATTCCTGGTTTGGGACCAGGAGGCCGTGGGTTCAAATCCCATCCCTCCCATATCTTGGTTTTTTCTCTATATGATAATTCTAAGGGATGATAATAATCTTCTAATCAACTTAATTTAATGTTTCTATAAAAATACATGTCTTTAATGATTCAAATAATACCAACTTTTGATTTAAAGATGTTTTATTTTTTAGATTCAATTAGATAATTAAAATTTTTAAATTTGAAAAAATCAACCAATATTATAAATATTTTCCAAAATGCTTGAGTTTCCAGTAAAAGAAAGATAGGTATGGATTTTTAAGATATATAGAGCCTAACATCAAAATTCATATTGAGTAATTTTTAAGAAGTAAATAAGATCCATCTTTGATTTTACAAAAAAGTTAAATAATTAAAGAATTATAATAAATTAGGATTGGTCTCTGATTTTTAATAGTTTGCCTAAATTAAGGTTTTGTAAAATTAGATCTTCAATGAAAAAAGTAAGAAATTTTCTTAAAGCTCATTTTAGTCAAAGATATTTCCCAATTCGTAGTTCATTAATTTTGTTATTCCTTCTTATATTTACTCCAATTTTGGTAGGAATTAGTTCATTTAATCTTATATTTACCCAAGTTGAGATAAGATCGTCTTATGCCTTTTTAGAAAAGCAATCAGAGAGTAATATAATTGATACTCTTAATTTAGTTGATGAAGGGTATAAAATGTTAGAAAGTACCTTTCATGACGAAATAAGAAACGATATGGATTTATTTTTAAATGAATATAGCAAATTTAATGATACAAAGTTTCTAAATTTATACGAGATTCAATCAAATTTATCTTTAAATTATGAATTATATATAATTAACGCTTCAGGAATAATTGTTAATACAACATATCTTCCTGATATGGGTCTTGATTTTAAAAATTTTCCTGAATTTTTTCAACATCTAACTGAAATCAGATTAGGGTTTAATATTACTTATGATAGACTAATTCTTGAAACCCAAACAGGATATTTCCGACAATATTCATATGCCCCTACCAAAGATCATAAATATATATTCGAGTTAGGGTTATATTTCGAAGCTTTTGATGACATAAATCAAGAGTTTGATTATAATGATATAATAGAGGACTTAATGTCTTATAATCCATATTTAATAAATCTAAGAATATTAGATTTGAATGGATTTCTATATAATGGAAATGGAACTAGGGTTGATAATTCAACACTTGAAATAATAAAGGATTTAAATAGCGAAAACAACTCTCTCGCGCAATTTAATAGTGCAACTAATCATAAATATAAGTACATTTATATTAATTTGAAAGATGAAAATTATCCTAGTGATCCAAGCAAAATTGTTGAGTTGATTTATGATTATAACGAATTAGAAAATAAATTAACGCTTAACACAATCTTACATATTACTTTAGGAATTCTTATAACTTTCTTCTCCACTTTTTTAATATTTTTAATTGCTAATTATATAACCAAGCCAATTAAGAAAATTGTTGATGATGTTAATAAAGTTGCTGAAGGAGATTTAGATCATGAAATTCATGTAAATGTTAAAAATGAATTGAAAGTTCTCTCATCAAGTGTTAATTTAATGATTCAGAATATGAAGTCTTATATAGCACAAGTAAAAGAATCAAAACAAAATGAAATTATAAAATTAAAAGAATTGGATAAGATAAGAAAAAATTTGATAACACGAATTTCACATGAATTAAAAACTCCAATGATGTCTATTAAAGGTGCATCAGAACTCATTTTAGACTTTTCAAAAGATGAATTGAGTGAGGAAACTGTGAAATTCTTCAATATAATTAAAAGTGGTGAACAAAGACTTGAAAAATTAGTTGAAAATCTAATTGATGTTTCACGATTGCAATATGGAAAATTCGATTTAATTTTAAAAAAAGAGAATATGATAGAGATAATCAAGGAATCTGTGGAAGAAATGCAACCATATATCAACAAACGCAATATTGATTTACAATTAGATTTAGCAAATGAAATTTTTGTAAAAATCGATAAGTTTAGAATTCGCCAAGTAATAAGTAATCTCTTATCAAATTCTATAAAGAACACTCCGCCACATAAAAATATTTGGATTAAATGTCATCATGATGAAATGTGGGTCGAATTTTCAATCCGTGACACTGGAATTGGTTTTACAAAGGATGAAATCAATAGGTTATTTACTCAATTTGGTAAATTTGAGAGGAATGAACCTGGATTAGAATCAATTGATATTCAAGGTTCTGGACTCGGATTATATATTTCGAAAGAGATCATAAAAGCACATAATGGGATGATTTCTGCTCAATCTGAAGGGAGATTCAAAGGCTCACTTTTTATTTTTAAAATTCCATTTAAATAAAAATAGAAATAGTTTATATAAACGTAAAGAAAACTACAAGAATTATTTTCATATTAAATATAACTGAAATTTTTTAATTTTCGAAATTTATATAATCATTATCTCATTACCATGAAACGATTAATTTCTCTCCAAAAAATAGGTGAACTTGATAATAAGATCTTAATTAATTTAAGAAAGGCTTTAGATTGGTACTTAAATAAATACAACCTTCATTTTATTATAGATCAAAAATCTATTAAATTAACTCGTAATGAGTATGACTTTTTAAAACAAAAGTATGATGCATCTTTAATTCTTCAAAATCTGTTTCTTAAGAACTCACAAGCTAATATGTTCTGTAGCCTGGGTGTGATGGATAAAGATATTTTTAAAAATTACAATAATTTTGTATTTGGGGTAGGAATCCACTTTGAATATAATATTTTTAAGTTTCCAAATCTTGCATTAATTTCGATTACACGTTTGAAAGAATCCTTTTATAATCGACCAAGTAATGAAATTATTACAATAAAAAGATCTTTAAAAGAAGCTATCCATGAATTAGGACATGCTTTTGGATTAAAACACTGTAAAAATGATTGTGTAATGAAATTTTCTAAGGAGATAATTGAAGCCGATAAAAAACCGTTAAAATTTTGTATTAAATGTACTAAACAATTAAATGATTTATTTATATCTAACTAAATAGAATCCTTAATTAAACCAAACTCAGCATCGTTTGAAAGAATAAGATTAATTTAGATTAACTTGAAATTATTGGGCGATTTGTAATTGTTTAATCTTTTCAATTAATTTTTCTAAACTAAACGGTTTATCTAAAAATCCACCAATTCCTATGTCAAATGCTTCTTTCTTAATACTTTTATCAGCACTGGCAAAGATAATTCTCGATTTCTCATTTAATTTCATAATCTCTCTCGTTGCTTCTAATCCGTCCTTTACAGGCATACGATGGTCCATTAAAATAATATCTGGTTTCTCAGAAAAGTTCTTATACATTTCAACAGCCTCTTCCCCATTACTTGCAGTACCAATGATACGAAAACCATAAAGATCCAAAAATTTTTTGTAAAGTATTTGGATCGATTTATCGTCCTCAACAATGAATACTGAAGTCAATTTATTACTCCTCCTTGAATACATAAAAAATATATACTTGTTAATAAACTATTCTAAATACAGAAACCCCTATTCATTCCAAGAAATCTACAAAAAAATATCATCTTTAGATTTCTTTTTGGATAGAAATTTATATATCCAAAGTTATAAACAATGTTTGAATTCTCTCAATCAAATATTTATATAATTGTTATAATACAAAATCTATTTAATTCTTTTGACAATATTTTTTAGTTAAAAAATAAAAGTAAATTTATAACATTTTTTAATATACATCTTACATTTAATAAAAGCATATTATTATATTTTTAGAAAAAACCGATATAATAGTATAAAAATTGAAGGATAAAGTATGTTAAAAATTAAAAATTTAGAGAAAGTGATTACAGCACTTATTACTCCTTTTAAAGAAGATTTTTCATTGGATAAAGAAACATATCGCGAGTTTATTCAATTTCAAATTAAAAATGGATGTCATTTATTAACTATGGGGACTACTGGGGAAAGTGCTACTTTATCGCATAAAGAACATAAAGAAATGATTAATATTGCGGTAGAAGAAGTTAGTTCCCAAAAAAATACATTCTTGATTGCTGGAACTGGTAGTAATTCAACTAAGGAATCTATAGAATTAAGCCAATATGCTGAAAGAGCCGGTGTTGATGGTTTACTAATCGTTGTTCCTTATTACAATAAACCAGTTCAGCATTCTTTATATGATCATTTTTCTACTATCGCTGATTCAGTTTCTTTACCAATTATCCTTTATAATGTACCAAGTAGAACGGGTCAGAATTTGAATCCAGATACTGTTAAAAAGTTAGCAAATACAAAAGAAAATATTGTTGGAATTAAGTGTGCTAGTGGAGATATCGACCAAATAACCAGAATAATAAAATTAACCCCAGATAATTTTGCCGTTTTTAGTGGAGATGATGCTCTCACTTATCATATAATGGCACTAGGTGGTAAGGGTGTTATTAGTGTCGCATCAAATATAATTCCTGAAAAAATGATCCAATTTGTTGAAAGCATGATAGATGGTGATTGGAGTAAAGCAAGAGAATTACAATTAAAATATTACGATCTATTTAAAACTCTGTTTATTGAAACCAATCCGGGACCAGTAAAATATGCAGCAGAATTAATGAATCTTATGAATAGGAGAATGAGATTGCCATCAAATTATTAATTTTAGGTCCTACAGGGGAAATGGGTAAGTTAATTGTAGGATTAGCTTTTGAGGACCCTGAAATAGAAGTTGTTGCTGCTTGCGATGTGAATAATGTTGGAGTAGAATTAAAGGCATTTTTACCAATAAATGACCCAAATAACATTAAGATCAATCATGTCGATAAACTTGAAGAAATATTAAAAAAATTTAACCCCGATATAGTTGTTGATTTTACAACAGCAAAAGCGACAGAAAAAAATGCTCCTATTTGTGTTAAAAATGGAAAAAAATGTGTAATAGGAACTACAGGTTTATCAAATGATTTTATCAACGAATTTAAACTTTTGGTAAGGGAAAAAAATATTCCTGCTGTTATTTCTCCCAATATGTCCTCAGGAATTAATATACTCTTTAAGATAGTAGAAATCCTCACCTCATATTTAAAAGATTGGGATATAGAGATCATAGAAACTCACCATCATCGAAAACTCGATGCTCCAAGTGGTACCGCTTTAAAAATTGCTAATATCATCAGTCAAGCTTTAAATGTTAATTTAGATGAAATTGCAAAATACGGTAGAGATAAAGGTCCAAATAAAAGAAAGATTGGAGCTTCGAATGAACTTGGCATTCATTCCATAAGAGGAGGAGATATTATTGGTGATCATACTATTTTATTTGCTGGAAAAGGAGAAAGAATAGAATTAACACATCAAGCTCAGAGTCGCATCTGTTTTGCAGAAGGTTCAATTAAAGCAATAAAATTTCTCTCTCGAGTGAACGATGGTAAGATCTATAGTACCAATGATGTCTTAAAGCTTTAATTATCTTATTTAATTACACTTTATAAACCATTTAAAGAGAATAAAATTAAAAACCTTCCGAGAAGGTAAAAATGGAAAAGGAAAATCAAATTATAAAAAGAAATTTTGGTGAATTATTAGTATTCTCACTTTTATTTTTGGGAATTGCCCTAAGCAGATTTTATGACTTTTTAATCTTCCATAGTTTCGCAGAAATCTTTAGTGTGATTATAATGGGAGGAATTTTCATCATTGGATGGAATACACATAAATATTCTAAATCTTCATTCTTTTTAATTTTAGGTATTTCATCTGCGTTTATTGGCTTTTTTGATTTGCTTCATACGCTCTCTTATGAGGGAATGGGTGTATTTAAAGGATTTAATGCCAATTTACCAACTCAATTATGGATTGTTGCAAGATATCTACAGTGTATCTCCTTATTGTTAGCTATTGTGATGTTAAACAAAGATGCAAAAAGGAAATTGTGGTTTATTACTTATTCTGTAATAAGTTCAATTTTAATAATATTTATCTTTACAAATTTATTCCCTCAATGTTATATTCAAGGTCATGGCTTAACATTATTCAAAATTATTAGCGAATATGTTATTATTGGGATTTTGGTTATTTCTATAATATTTTTATACAAGAAAAGAAACCAGTTCGACAGAAATGTTTTTATTCTTCTCATTTTATCTAACTTTATAATGATTCTTTCCGAATTTTCTTTCACTCTTTATGTTGATGTTTATGGAATCTTTAATTATGTGGGTCATCTTTTAAAGATCTTCGAATTTTATTTAATTTATAAGGGAATTATTCAAATTGGATTGAGATTTCCATTTCGTTCGTTATTGAGAAAAATAAAACAAAGTGAAGAATACTTAAGAGAATCATATCAAAGAACAAATTTTTACAAAGACCTCTTTGCTCATGATATAAGCAATATTGTCCAAAACTTGAAGCTTTCCTTAGGAATCTTTGAAGATAAATTGAGTGGAACGGAATTAATTAAAAAAGATAAAACAATTCAAAAATTATTGGGGAATGCACAATCTCAAATAAACCGAGGCATAAATTTAATTTATAATGTAAGAAAATTATCTGAGATTGATAGTAGAGCAATTCTTTTATCTGACATTCAAATAGAAGAATTTCTAAGAAATTCTATTGATTTTATAAAAAAGAGTTATGAGAATAAAAATATTAATATTAAGGCCGAAGTTACAACAAAAACCTTAATTGTAAAAGCAAATGACTTATTACAAGAAGTATTTGAAAATATTTTAACAAATGCAATTCTCCATAATAATAATGAACAAATTAATATCATAGTTGAAATAAAAGATTCTCCTAATAATCCAAACATATATTTAAGAATTGAATTTAAAGACAATGGATTAGGGGTACCTGATAAAAATAAAAAGAAAATTTTTAAGGAAGGTTATAAGGAAGCAAAAAGTTCAACAGGAATGGGTTTAGGATTATCTTTGGTAGTAAAAATCCTTAATCTTTTCAAAGGTACTATTTGGGTTGAGGATAGAATTCAAGGGGATTATTCGAAAGGTTCAAATTTCATAATCGAACTCCCCAAATCTCATTAATTAACAAAAAATGAAATTATTTAATCTTCATTCTTTAAAAATTCAGGAAATACTTGTAATTTAAATAGATCCTTATATGATTCCGATTTCCTCATTAAATAACTTTCATGATTATGCAATATTATCTCAGCTGGACGAGGTCGGGAATTATAATTCGATCCCATTGAAAATCCATAGGCTCCAGTATCAAGAATTGATAAATAATCCTTTTCATCTAATTCATTTAATTCTCTATTCTTTCCTAATATATCTCCAGATTCGCATATAGGGCCAGTTATATCATATACCTTTTTATTTGGGCTATGAATTTGACAATTTATTATATGATGGTATGAACCATACATTGTAGGACGTATTAATGTATTAAATCCAGCATTTACACCTGCGAATAGCTTATATCCATTATTTTTAATGGTATTTACTTGAGCTAAAAGTATAGTAGATTCTGCTACAATATATCTTCCTGGTTCTATAATAACTTTTATATAATTTTTGTGGGCTCTTTTAATAAATTCTTTAAACCTTAGAAGGACTATTTTTTTATAAAGGTTAAGATCTAATGGATTTTCATTTGGTCGGTAAGGTATTCCTAAACCTCCTCCAAAATCAATAAAGTCAAACTTTAAATTCAATTGATCAATTAATTTGCTAATAATGGCTAGATATTTTTCAACGGCTCTTTTGAATTCCAATGGGTCAAGTATTCCAGATCCAATATGTTGATGTATTCCAAACCTGTTGAATCCTAATTTTTTTGCTTTAGAATATGCCTTTATTACTTGATCTTCTAAAATTCCAAATTTAACTTCTTTACCGGCTGTTATTGTATGCGAATGATGTCCCGCTCCGAATTCGGGATTAATTCTAAAGGATATTATTTTATTTTCTTTCTCTAATTCTTCATAGATTGTTGAAAGTCTTTTTAGTTGACTTAAGCTATCAAGATTTATTGTTATATTGTGTTTTACAGCATATCTAAAATCATCATTGGTAAACATATTTCCAGTATATAAAATTTTATTAGGTTTTATCCCAACTTTTAGACATGCTTTTATCTCCCCAACTGATGTACAATCGAAAAAAGACCCTTCGGAATCTAATATCTTTAGAATTGTAAGATTTGAATTAGCCTTTACAGCGTAATAAATGTAGCTTTCTTTATATTCGGTCTTCAAATTTTTATTAAGTTCTCTGAAATGTTCTCGAATCAGTTTTTCACTAGTAACATAGAGAGGTGTTCCGAACTCATTAGTTAAGTCTAAAGTACTAATTCCATCAAAAAATAAATCTCCATCTCTATATTTTAATTTTTTTCTTTTTAGCCAGTCTATATATTTCATATTTTCATCTTTTTTATTGAGTAGTCAAATTTGGGATACTACCTGTAAATACTTTTTCGATTGGACCCTTCATTAAAACTGAATTATTTGAATAAGTTATTATAAGATCCCCACCATCGTTATGAACTAATACGGGGACATTTTGTTTAAATTTTCCTAAAATCACTCCTGCTACTACAGCAGCACAGCTTCCTGTTCCACATGAATTAGTTATTCCAACACCTCTCTCAAAAACTCTTAAAATACATTCTGAATTTGATATCACTTTAACGAATTCTACATTAGTTTTATTTGGAAATCGTTCATGATTCTCAATTACAGCTCCATAAGTGCTTAAATCTTTATCATCTAATTCTGTTTTAACAAATATTACTACATGTGGATTTCCCATTGAAACCGCAGAAAATCGGAAAATTTTATCCAATGCGAGAAGTGGTTCATTTATACATTGATCTGAATTATTTTCTGGAATAACTGGAATTTCACTACACTTTAATATTGGAGACCCCATATTTATTTCGACTGAATTGACAACATTTTTATCTTGTTCCGAAAAACTCAATCTTGCGTCTATCAATCCTTTTAAGGTTTCAATTTCGATTAGATCTTTGTTACATATACCATGTTCATAGATATATTTTGCAAAACATCGTATTCCATTTCCACACATCTCAGCCTCAGAACCATCGTTATTAAAAATTCTCATTTTTATATCTCCCTGACCTTCGGCTTTAATTATAAAAATTAAACCATCGGCTCCAACTGAAAAGTGCTGTTCACATAACTTTAAGGCGAGTTTGGGTTTGAAACTTTCGGGTATATTGTAATATATGTCATTTACAATGATATAGTCATTTCCAAGGCCATGATACTTCTCAAAATTGAAATTGTCAATTATTAAAGATTTCATTTTTAGTAGTAAAAATATATTTTTCCAATGTAAGGAATGTTTAATAATATATGTTTATTTAAAAATAATTTTCTATCATAAATCTATTATCCTTAAACTTATTCAAGATAATATTTTTAATGGCTTAAATCTATATATAAAAATCAGAATTTTAATCCAATTTGGAATTAAGAAAGTATTTTAGAAATAATAACTAAAATTTTATTAATTATAAGAATGAAAATTTAAAACTGAGATTAATGGGATATACAAAAAAGGCGCTTATTTTATCGTTATTCATTTTAATTTTGATGATTCCAATTAATTCGGTAGCAGCATTCAGTTTTACGGATTACTTAGATGAGGGAGATTCTATTTTCTTTCTGGTTGCCTTACGAGAGAATGAAACTTTACACTTAAAGGTCAACTATGAACCTCAACACAATTTTTCACTCTTTTTGTTTGATTCTAGACCTACTGAGTCAAATGTAAATCCAGATGCAACTTTGAATCCTAAAATTTTTAAAAGTCCTCCAACAGTAGCCTATAATCTAAGTGATCAACCATCTATTAATTATAATGCTACTAAAGAACAAATATATTATATTCAATTAATTTTAATAAAAAATGGTTCTGCCTTATTTACTCTTATATCAAATAAAGAACTTTCAAGATACTATCTTCCTCAAATTTCAGGATATCCCCTCTTAGTTATATCTTCAATTGTAGTAATTTTTTCTACAATTTTTATATTTAAAAAAACAGCTTGGAGCATAGGTCTTCATTCAAAATCTAACATTCAAAATTAGAAAAATAGGCTTACAAACTATCAATATAGTGGGATTCATTGCTACGATAATCATTAATATGCTCGCAAGCTTATTACCTCTTGGATACGGAAATACGGGTGAATTATCTGATGCTATTCCAAATTTATTTGTCCCAATTGGACTCACTTTTTCAATTTGGGGTGCAATATATTTTCTTTTAGCATTGTTTATAATTTATCAGGCAAGAGACATCTTTAAAAAGGATGATGAAAAAATTGAGATGCCTTTTCAAGATAAGATTAGTTTCTTCTTCATTCTTTCAAGTATTGCAAATATAACTTGGATCTTTTTGTGGCATTATAAGGAAATCTTCTGGTCGCTTATTGCTATGCTTGTACTTTTAATCTCACTTTTGATAATTTATCTAAAGTTAAATATCGGAAAGGCAAACGTTTCGAAATATGAAAAAATATTTGTACATCTCCCATTTAGTGTGTATTTAGGATGGATAACCGTTGCTACTATCGCTAATGTAACCGCTGTTTTAGTTACATTTGGTGTAGAGTCTTTTGGACTAATTGCTGAGATATGGACTATTATTGTAATTGGAGTGGCTGTATTAATAACTTTGCTAATGCTGTTTATCAGAAAAGATATAGCTTACAGTGCAGTGGTTATTTGGGCTACTTTAGGTATCTTTCTTAAACAATTAACTGGAGACTTAATTATTTCTATAACTGCGTTAATAGTTGTAATTCTTTTAACCATCGTTACCTTATTCATTCTCTATAAAGAATACTTGAA
>JARRLT010000045.1:0-10161 GCA_037386725.1 Promethearchaeota archaeon | reverse complement strand
TTTTTTTAACTTTTTGTTAAAAATAGGCTTATTTGACGATCAGTGATCTTTTTCAAACAATCAATTTTTTTAATTGTATTTAATAATTTCACTTATATCAGAAAAAACTTAAGATCAATAAAAAAAGTGATGTATAATTTCTTTTGAAGAAATCAGTAAAAAATTAGCAAAATTGATGAATGACACCCAAGAGCTCGAATTAAAAGATGTAGATCTTTTTGCAGAATTTTTAGAATTTCAAGTACTACCTACAGTTGTAACCACAGCAGCAAAAGCTGTTGGGTTACCAGAAGCTGGAAAATTGGGCAAAGCTGAATGGACTCCTTCCAAATTTAAACTTGATTTAGAATTTCCAGGTACCATTCAAACAATTGAGTTTGTACGGTCTAAAGGCAAAAAGGTTACCATCGGTGGTGAATCGGTTCCCCCATTTTACAACTTTCTTGGATTAGAAAAGAGAAACCCACATCCTCCATTAGTTACATACGATGTTTTTGATATGGGAAGTGATATGATGCTTCCAAAGCCAATAAAAAATGAGTATGGTGAAGTATTGGGTGATCCGGCAGAGTGGGCTAAACTTGCAGTTAATAAGTTTGGTGCAGAATGCATTACGTTTCATAGTTTAGGTATTGATCCAGGAACATTAGATTGGCCAGTTACAAAATCCAGAGAATTATTCGAAGATATCTTACAAGCGGTAGATGTGCCAGTTATAATTGGATGTTCTGGAAATAAAAAGAAAGATGTTGAAATGTTCAAATTACTCGCTGAAGTATCCGAAAGCGAAGTATTAATGCTCTCGGCAGCAGATAAAGCGACTTGGGAAGAAGTTATTCCACTTGCAGTTAAATATGACCACAATTGCTTGCTCTGGACCTCCTTAGATCTAAATAATCAAATAAAAATGAACAAAGATGCTTTAGAATTGGGTCTTCCAAGAAATCGAATAGTAATGGATCCTACATGTGCTACCCTTGGTTATGGTATGGAGTATTCATTCTCAATTTATCAACGCATGCGAATGGCTGGATTACTTGGGGAAGAAGATTTAGCTTATCCCATCAGTGGAGGTACTACGAATGCATGGGGCGCTAGAGAAGCATGGATGAGTGAGAAAAAAACTCCCTCAAACTGGGGTGCCCGAAAATATAGAGGTCCGATTTGGGAAATAATAAATGCTCTCACTCTCTCTTTAGTTGGATTAGATTTAGCTATGATGTTCCATCCAGTAAGCGCAAAGCATATGAAAGATATAACTGCCCAATTCTTTAAAGATGTTCCTAAAGAGCTTGATAAACAAGGATATTATGACTGGACTTCTGCTCAAATGAAGCGTTAAATTTTACTTATATTATTTTTCTCTTTTTTTCTCTTTAATTTTCATAAATTCCTAATATTTTAAGATTTAATATAGATCCATTAGATTGTGAGTTTTTATTAATTAATCCTTTTTGTATGAAATTGATTAGAAATACAAATTAATTTATTTATATGAAGTTTCTAGAATAAAGAAATAGATTAATTAATTTTGAAAATTTTATTTTATCATTTAAAATACTTATCCACCGTTAAAGATTAATATAAAAAGGTGAATCCAATAATTGGTTAATTCTAAAAATTGGCTTGAAAGAGGGAAGGCTTTTCATGAAAGAGGTGATTATGATCAAGCAATAGATTCATTTAAAAAAGCCTTAAATTTAGATCCTAATAATCCAGATATTTTAATACGAATTGGACTCTCTTATCGATATAAGAGGGAGTACGATATTGCAATTGAATGGTATGAAAAGGTATTACAAATTGATCCAAAAGATAAATTAGCGTTAAATAACATTGCTTATGCTTATGAATGTAAGGAAGAATATGAGAAGGCTATTGAAATGTATGAACGTGCATTGGAGATCGATCCTGCTTATGAATTACCTCTTGTTAACCTTATAAAATTATTAAAGACTAGAAAGGAATTTCAAAAAGCGATTGAAATAATTGAAAAAACTATAAAAGTAGATCCTGTAAATCCAGGTAATTGGATTGATTTAGGGTTACTTCTGACTGAAATAGAAGAATATGAAAAAGCAGTTGACGCTTATAATAAAGCTATTTTTTATGAACCAACAAACATCGCTTATAATAATTTAGGATGGACTTATTATAATAATAAAGACTATCAAAAGGCAATTAAAGCCTTTAAAAAGTCTTTGGAAATGGATTGGAAATATGATCTACCCTATAGGAATCTTAATAAAATTTATGATGATTTCGTGAAAAATGACATTGAAGAATTATCATTATGGAAAAATTTGGCGGAAGCTTATTATGTAGCAAAAGATTATAAGTATGCTTTAAGCTCATGTAACAGGGCTATCGAATTAGAAGGTGAATACAAAGGAACCCTTAAAGATTTAAAAATTGAAATTTTGGATGCCAAGCAAAAATCTGACGCAAAAGCACGATTAGATAATATGATCGATCTAGCTTTATTTACCTTCTCAAAAATAGGAAATTCTGTATTTTTATCAGATGTTATTGGATACATTAAGTATAAGTCTCCTGAACTTAAAATTTCTTCTTCTGAAATCAAATACAGAATTATCGAGTATATTGAAAGAAAGGGTAGAAATATACAACTCAATGATAATAAATTACTAATGCTAAAAGAAGATAGGGCAAATGATCAGAAGTTAATTATATGATCCTATCTCCTACCTCTAAATTTAGAACCAAGGATTGTTATTTTCTTGGGACAGGAGTTTTTTCTTTAATATCTACAGGATAAAATAAATAGCCAAAGGGATACTTGCCTTGAATTATATGGAAAGAATCAAAAGCAAATAATTCTCTTGCTGCTAATAAAAATTGGTAATAGGGGTTATCAGCTTGAAGGATCTCAATAATTCCATTAAACTGATAACTTAAAAACTGTGGTGCAGATCCAGTGTACAACAATGAAACAAGTGGGTTTTTTGTTAAATTCTTAAATGTAGTTCCTTCGAAAATTTCTAAACCTCCTAAAAAGTAAGGATCAAAATTATCAATATTTTCATAAAATTCTATAACTGTCTCTATTCTTTTTATAATAGTTTCTTCCCATGGTTTAGATTTGCATGAATTTCTTGTTTCAGTAAATAAATTAAAAAATTTTTGTATTTTACTTTCCTTTGGTAATAATCCTAAACCTTTTGTAGCTAAATTGATAAAGGGTATATCTTTTTTATGCGTTGCTAATACGGGAAGATGAGCTGGCATTGATCTAACTGATTTACCTCCTCCTACCTTGATTTGCTCAAACATTTTCATTCTCGCCTCTGATTGCCATTCTAAGAACATTTTCGGTAAAAGTTGAAGTTCAAATTCAATAGATCTTCCATCTTGATATTTAACTTTTATTTGCTTGTTTAGACGTGAAATCTCATTTTTTAGTTTTTTTAGATCTTCGATATCTTTTTAATACAATTATAAAAACTGATATGGTGGTAATAGCAATAGCAGAGAATAATATGATTAATACAATTACTCCAATATCGCCGGGACCGCAATCAATATTTGAAAATATATTATCTTTGCATGTATCATCTTCCTGATAGCAGTAGTTATTTCCTATAAATGTGTTGGAAATAATTTGGTTATTGTTAGAGGAATTAGCTAAATATATTCCGAATTGATTATTATTTCCTATATTTTGTGAAATGTTATTGAAACTACTATTGAGAAGTAAATAACCCGCAACTTTATTTTTAGAAGCTTTATTCATGTTTATATCATTATTATTACTATAAATCAAACTAATTCCAAATCCTGAATTTTGACTAAACCCATTAGAATTACAGTCATTCGAATAAATCATACTATTGTTACAATTTTCTAAACCAATTCCCATATAAGAATTGTTATTTATCAAATTCATTTGAATAGAAATATTAGTACTTTGATTCAATTTAATTCCATATCCTAAATTTGAATTTATTATGTTTTCAACAATTTTTCCATTAGAAACATTATATAATCTTATCCCTGCGTCACTCCATTTCAAACCAGTAAATTTAATTGTACAGTTTTTAATAGTGAAATATTCCTTGGAGTTCTCGATTTCAATACAGTTCCCAAAATTTAAATTTTTAAAGATAACATTTTCAATTATATAGGGATCATTCAATGTACCTAATCCACTACACCAATCATAATTTAACACAGTTTCGGACCAATTATTATCGATATAAATTTTATTAGTAAATATTGAATTACCTGCAGTATTTGGAGCAGATAAATCACTAGAATTAAAAGAATTCTGTGTAAATAAAGAAGATCCTCCTAAAGATAGCATAGGTTCTTGAAAGATAAGTATCGTACTCATTAAACTCAAAGAAAAGAGCAGCACCCAAATCTTATTAATTTCTTTTTTTATTAGAAACACCTTGATAATTTTTTAATATAAAATCAATTCAGTTTTAAGACATTTAAACATTCTGTTAAAAATTTAAAAGATACTTAGAATTTGTGTTTAATCAAATTTAATTTTTGTTAAGAGTATTAATATGAAGATAAAAATGGGTACAAAATAGCCCAAAGGTAGAGAGATCTAGATTTTAACTTCATTTTAATCATTCTAGCCTATATAATTTTGGAGAAATTACAAATATCAGAATAAAAATTAATATTAATGCTATAAAAGGAAAGAATGATAAATTTAAAATTCCCTTCCAAAAACCAATGAGCGATATAGCTAGAAAATGAAACGGTATAAAAGTATATAATAAATTACTAAATGGCAGAGAAATAAAAAATAATCCAGATAAAAATGAAATTCCTAATACCATTATTATTGAATATAAGTGTCCCTCTCCTGAAGTTTTTGCCAAGATCGCTACGATAATTCCAAGTGCATTCGCAAATGTAATAGAAATAATAAAGTTGAGTAAAACCCAAAACATTGGTAATATTTGGAGGTTACCTAGGTTATATACTAAAAGAATAGCTATAGGAATACCTAATTTTACACAATCCATTAAGGAATTTATAAATAAATACTCAAAAATTAATCTATATTCACTAGTAGGTAATACTTTTAATCGTTCAATAATTTTATTTTCCTTTAACTGAATTAAACCTACAGCAGAACCAAAAGTAGAAATAAATATGATTATTAATGTAAATAAGTTAGATTTAACATCAAAAGGAATCCCAGGAATTAACAATGGTATAGAAAGAATTAAGGGCAAAATTATTTTGATTACTAAAGTCTTCTTATACTTTAATGTTTCAATCAATTCTTTCTTCCAAAAACTATTTGGATGCATATTATTCTCCTGAGTTTGCTAATTTTAAAATTAAATCTCCAAGATTTGGAGTTTTAACATTTATATTAACTATTTGTCCCTTCTTTTTTACAATTTCGTTTACAATCTTTGCTACTAATAAAGAATAGTTGGAAAAATCTTTAGGTTTTATTAAAAATTCTAATTTAAATTCACTATTCTTATTATTGTCGTCTATTTGAATTTCTTCTATTTCTTCGATCTCTCTTAAACCCTCCAATGGTATTGGTAAGCTAAGTTCAAGATCAATTTTCATATAAGATGTTAATGATTTGATTAACTGATCTGGTTTTCCAGATACTAGTAGTTTTCCATTATTTAACATACTAATTCTGTCAGATAATAACGCAGCTTCATTAACATCGTTAGAAGCTATGATGATTGTTATACCCTTGGAGCTTAGTTCATCTAACGTATGATAAAATGCTATCCGTGACTGATAATCTAAACCCATTGAGGGTTCATCTAGTAGTAGAATTTTAGGTTTATGTATCAAAGCTTCTATTAATGCTAATTTCTTACGCATACCATAAGAATAGGTTTTAACCAGATCATCTTTTTTATCATATAATTTCATCCATTTAAAATAATATTCAAGTTGACTTTAATTGATTTTTTTAAATCATTATTATGATAAACAAATTCTCCCTTAGTTGGTTTTAACATATAAGAAAGGATTTTGAGTAAGGTTGATTTTCCAGAACCGTTTGGTCCTAAAAGAATATGCTTTTCACCCTTATAAAAATTTAAAGAAATATCTCTAAGTGCATATTCTGAGGCTTTGTTATATTTCTTCCAAACATCAATTACCTGAATACTTTCTTCCATTTTATTTAAACTCCAATATTGTATCTTCAGTTACTAAGGCAGGTGATTCAGGTTCTATCTTTTTAACTTCATAAACTAATATCTTTTGTCCTTCTTCAATGGTTTGTCTCATAACTTTGCTTTTAAGTATATTTTTATGAAAATTGGGCGCAAAACGCTTAACTTTATGAAAAATAACTCTTTCTGCCTTTTTTATTCCATCATGATCAGAAGCTGTATTTTCTCTGTTTTTTCTAACTTCACTTTCAGAATCACTTGAAAAATTCATCCCAAATTGAGTTGCTACCTCTCCTACAAGCTCTGGTATGACTTCTGAAAATCCCTTTTTGCGAGCTTGATCTTCTACCATTCTTTTTGCCATATTTCGAACAAAATCTGGAACATTCTCCATCATCTTTTCTGCTTTTGATGTCCATTTTATTGGAAGTGAAGTTTGTTCACTTTCTAATTCCGGAATCTCTATATCCCTATCATTGGGTGTAACAATAAGGATATTACTTTTACAAATCATTGCAGTATTAAACGTATGGGATCCTATCAAAGAAATATCTTCCTTATGTAATCCCCATCTTCCTAGTACAATCAAATCTGAATTATTAAGATTAGCATAATCCACAATCTTATTGTATACTTTTCCTTTCAACACACTTATGTTCATATCTACATTCTATTGGTAATACATTTGCAATAGTTTTAAAAACTCCTGAATGAAAATAGGGATCATATACAGCGATTCCTTCTATTTTAGCTTTAAATATTTTTGCCATTTTAAGAGAGGCTATTAAAGCAGCATAGGAATTTTCACTTCCATCAATTCCAACTATAATTGGGTTATATTTAAAGAACATAGGTTTTTTAACAATTAATAAATCAGAATTTGGAGTATAAAGCAATAATCGTTGAGTTAAACTTCCAAGTATATTTTCATTTTCTTTTCCATGCCCCCAACCACCCAGGTCGACGAGGTTTTCGAGCGCCCTGCGTGTCGCGCCACGCATCTCGGTGACCGGGGCGCCCTCGTAGCGTTCGAGGCCCCCGAGCGGGCTGTCGAGGTGGACATCGGCGGCATGGAGGAATTTCAACAAATCTTCCTTTATGCATTTTTGTAGCATATACATGACAGGCGTATAATTTACTTGCCTCTGATTTCTGAGCAATATTCACGGCAATATTGATGCCAAGCTCCGAATAGATAGAACCGTCCAAAGCAACTAATATTTTATCATACATGATTAAGATCTCTTTATTTTTAAGGTTTTTAAAGGTTTAATTAAAGAATTATTAGAAATAAGGTAAAAAAATTATTTATTTATAGAAGTAAATTTATCAAAGTTCATTAAATTAAGCCATTTTTGTTTTAGAGGATAAAATCCTTTAATAATACCAATTATATATGTAATGAAAAAGATTATTGAAGCAAACCCTGGTATAAATCCTCCCAAAAACTCCGTAAGACCTGGACTCGATCCAAAAGAAAAGATCGTGTAAAGAAGTGACCCGATACCAATAATTAAAGATATTAATGAGATTGCATAAGCAGTTCCTTTATTTATATTCAGTGAAATTAGTCCTAATTTTAATCGGTAATGTTTTGGTTGAACAATTATAGCTAAAACAGTATGATTGATTGTCTCATCCTCATAATCGATATATACATGCATCTTTTTTGTTTTCTTTTTCAAGTTTTAAAGGCATAATTGAAAAAATCATAACTGGAGGATTTATCGCATCCTTTTTAACAATTACTCTCCCATTTAAAGGATGAACTTCGAATCCCTTACCTTCAATCTTCAAGTTTAGGATAGGAGGTTCTTTTTTTAAAGTTTCGATCTTTATAGTCGTTCTAAAGATAATTTTCCCCTCTTCATCTATAATTTTTAATTCTTCATGAGAAAAATATACATATAGTAAATAACTCCTTCTTTCCATCATTATTGAGTAATATTGTAACACCATATTAATATTGTATACCTCAAGTTCATCCTCTTCTTCTTTATTTTCTATTCTTTTTTCCAGGAAGGTAGGACGGGGAGTAAATGAACTTGATACTTCAGCTTCTTTGAATTCTTCTTCCATTATAGATCTTGGAGTTTTTGGTTCTCCTTTCCTTTCTTTTGGAGATACTTCATCAACTTCAAGATATTCCATTGAACTGTCTTCTAAAATTTCACTTTCCTCTTTGGTTTGACGTCTAATTTTTAGAGGATAAGGTTTAATTTTTTTAGATTTGGCTTTAGTTCTTTTAGTCTTTAGTTCTTCCTTTTTTAATGCATCAAGGTTTTTCAATTTCATTTTTTCAGAAATTTTATTGCCTAAATTATCAAGAAAAAAGATTTTTTCAAGGTTAATATCTCTTTCCTTCATGAAATCAAAGATATCTTTTTTTAAAATTGATAATTTTGTGTAATTTTTGTAATAGCCTACAAAAGTTAAATCCTTGATCCCAATTGTTAAAATTTTTGAATCCTTATTGTAGGATACATTTTGTAATGAGATACTTAGAGAAGATTCTTCTTGGGTTGATTTTGAAATTTTTTGACCACCTAAAAATATATTGATCAAAACATGATTTTTTAAAAATAATTAAGTTTTCATTTTAATATTAATTTATTTATCTTAACAAGTATTTCAAATTTTCTTCTCAAATCCTATTAATTATGAAGAAAATGGTTGATAAAAATAAAATAATGGGAAAAGTCAGTTTTCCTAAAGAAGCTGGCAATTTTTTTGTTCTATACGAAGATCAGGAAGCCTTTACATATGGATGGATCTCTTTAGAGGGTTCCATTGAAGAATTTAAAACTCGTCTTGAAGATGAAATTGAATATGCTTGGGGTTTTGAATATGCAGATCTAAACGAATATAATATTTTCAATATAGAAATTGGAAATCATTATGATTTACAAAAAATTTCTGATGAAGAATATTATCAAAAGATTAAGTATCAAGAAGAGATTTATATCGTTGTTTTACATAAAAATATAGAATCCAGATTAATTGAAAATTTTCCCGAGATCTATGAATGGTTAAGAGGAGATGTTTTTTACCTATAGAATAAAGAATAATAACATTTATGCTACTTTTAATGGTTTCATAGGTAATTCGTGGATCTACTATTGCGTATAAAATATCTGCGATCAAGTTAAAAATTATAATTATTACTCCATAGACAAATACCAAAGCAATCATTATACTATAATCTAAATGGAATAATGCTTGGACAAATAAATCTCCAATACATTTTATTCCAAATGCGACATCGATTGGAACCATAATACTCAGTATATGGGGAAATACTACCGATAGGTAAGCCACAAATGAAATTAAGGAATTTTTCATAGCATACTTTTTAATTACTGTCTTTTCTTTAAGTCCTTTAACACGAGCATATAAAACATAATCATCTTGCAGTTTTTCAATCATAGTAGCCCTCATCCTTCTGGCAATCAATACCAATTCAACAATTGTCAATGTTACAATAGGCAAAAAAATATGTTCTAAATAATCAACAAAAAGATATATTTTACCAGATAATAAAGAATCTATTAACCTTGAATGAGTTATTGATGGAGGATCTCCAATTCCAATTGTTTTATAATTTCCAACGGGAAAAATCGTAATATGTAATTGTCATGTAGCATTTATTAACCATTGAGCAATTACGAAGCCTGGAATGGCCATAAAAAGATAGATTATTAATCTAATAATTACATCTTGAAATTTTTTGTGATGAATAGCAGCTATCTTTCCTGCCTTTATGCCTAAATATGTAGCAATTATAATACTAATTGATAAAATTTCAAAAGTTCTTGGTATTCTTGCCATAATTAATCCCCATACTGGGTAATTCGGTTGAACAGCTGATGAATATCCCCAATCTCCTGTAAATAATAAGATCATATATCTATAAAATTGAATCATTATTGGATAATCCAAACCTAATTTTTGTTTTGTTGCTAAATACCATTCCCTTGAGAACCTATCTGGTAACCACATCAAAACAGGGTCTCCGGGAACT
>JARRLT010000044.1:14089-21383 GCA_037386725.1 Promethearchaeota archaeon | reverse complement strand
ATTCTATACGTATAGAATCTTGTTTTTATTTATTTTCCAGGGCTCGGCGTGTGCAGTTCCGCTGCTAATTATAAATAATACGACAAGAAGAATCGGAAATATCGAAAAAATTCTAGTTTTCATCTTGCCCCCCTAATGATCAAGTGTTGAATTTGAACAGGAAACTGAATAATCGAATAGAATTAGATAAAGAGACACAGGATGGAAATATTATATGTTTTGCTTGTGGTTATGAAAATCCTCCTAATTCAAAAATATGTAAAAGTTGCGGCACACCCTTAAAATAATAGAATAATGAAAAAAATCAATTTTAACTTTATCGATTGAGATCTTGTATAAGACAAACTTAAATATTCTTTCAATATAAGTTTAATTTAAAACTCCTTATTTCAAAACCATTAATATTGAATTTCAAGGACCTCTCTTCACTATTCCATTTAAAACTTTCTTGAATATTCCTTTCAAGTAGATCAATAGACTCAATGTTTAAGATCTTATCACAGATCATTGAATTGAATTTTATTCCAACCTCAGATGCTTTACCACAAATTTCTACAAATCTAATAATATAATTATTATCTTCCTTCCATTCTTCTTTTTTTAGAGCTGCCAAAATGACATTTTGAGGTACTATATTTAAAAAGGATTTAAAAGTTTGAGGCCACGATTGGTCTTGATTATTTTTAAGAGGGAAAAGCAAAACAGGATTGTTAAACTCCTCTGATTTCCGCTTCACTGATATATTAATAGAATCGTCCTTATTTAATAAAGTTCCCCCATTATGAGGGAATAGTAAATATCTGCATTTTAATGGCCCTAAACCACTCAATTTTGGGGGATAATGATTAAATTTCTTCTCATTAATTTCTCGTTCTTTATTTACCCAAGCTTCTGGGGAAGGATCAGGGTATTTACAACATCTCAGCATTGTTAATCTCATTTCATCATTTTTTACATCAAAAGCATATTTTCCTTCATTTATTAATGCTAAACCCCATTCCTTTCCAGGAGTACTTAAATCGAAAAATTTATGGCAAATTTTCTCATATCTAGCTTTATCTGAAGGGGTCTCAGGTTGAGTGCTTGAAAAGTTAGTACAATACATTCCATCAGCTGCGACTTCTGAAGCTTGTGTATTTGTATTATATAATATTTTTAACATAACGTTTTCTTCTTTCCAATTAGTAAAATAATCAAAATAAACTCCAGACGATTCTTTAAAAAGAGTGATCCGTTGGATAACTGGGCTTAATCCAATTGTTTTTTTGATTTCTAATGTGGTAAAAATGGGACCATCATCAGAAATATTAATTGAAAGATCTTTTTCATTCGAATAATTCTTAGGAAACTCCCAATATTTCGGTTGTAAATTCCAAGCAGGATATGACTTATCATCATCGAGAAATCCAAAAGTAAGGTTCGAATTTTGTCCTTTAAGTAAATTATTTTGATTATTTATACCTTTAACTTTTAAATGGCTTATTGAGCCATTATTTGAGTTTATTCTTATTTTTTTATTAAATCTTTAGTTTCCTCTTCACTTAATGGTTCAAGTTTAGCATTAACAATAGATAAAGGTGTTAATTCTGGCACACACCACCAGCCGATTAGTTTAATTCCAATGCTTTCAAATACCGAATATTCTGGTTGACAGAGAAATATTTTTTTGTTACTTTCTAAAGTTAATTTCATATATGGTAATCCTTCATTTTGAAAATCTTCACTGTCTGAAAATATCTTAAGAGGGATAAATAAAGGAGATTTTCTTTTCCATGATAATGAATTAAATAAAATAATTTGTTTTATATTAGAATTTGAGTTATTTATCGAATCCACTTTTTCCGTTTTTAAAAGAGATTTAGTAATTTGATTTGAAATGTTTGAGATCAGTTGTTTCTGATGAATCCAATCCTCCCAAACATCATCATAGACTTCTGGAATAGAACTTCCTGGAAGTACATCATGAAATTGATTTTTTAAGGTGTATTTCCATAGTAGTTCTAAATCTTTACGGGGATAAATATAATTTGAATCTAAAATACTCAAGAATGAAGCTATTTTTTCAAAAGCTACGATTAAATTTTCAAATTTACGATTTTGACGCTTTACTTTAGCATGGTTTGAAAAGCAGCCTCGATGAATTTCTAAATATAGTTCATCATTCCAAATTGGAAATTCCTTAGCATATTTTTCAACTTCTTTAAAAAATTTTTCTACAGTACTCCATTTAATCCATTCTTTCTCAACAAATTTATTTACAACCGCTACCTCCTTATGAGTAGGCCCATGTCCACCATCCGATAACCCAAAAAAACATCCGATTTGAGGGCAAATCTCATGTTTTACGAAATCTTTAAAGTCTTGATAACCTGTTGAATACTTCCAAATCCTTTTTGCCTCATCTTTAAGAAGATGTCTTCCCAATTCAAAACGATTCCATGAACCTAAAACAGTAAGATCATAGGGAAAATTTGTAGTTAATATTTTACTACCATCTGGGCCTTGCCACCAAAAATTTACTAACGGAAATGTGGTGTCTAAATTCCAAGTGAGCTTTGTAGTCCAGAAATATTTCGCTCCAGATTTAGAAAGAATTTGCGGCAATCCATGATTATATCCAAATGAATCCAAAAACCATTCAATTTGAGGGATTATATCAAAGTTTTTCATATAAAAACGCATACCATATAATCTTTGTCTGATCATTGCTTCTCCAGAAGGCATCATGCAATCAGGTTCGACGTAGGAACCCCCAACGAGTTCTATATTTCCCTTTTCAATTAATTCTTTAATTTTTGAAAATAATTTTGGATTATCTTCCTTGATCCACTGTAATTGTAAAGGTTGACTGATAGCAAAGTGGAATGTTTTAGGAAACATTTCTGAATGAAGCACTGCTTTACTAAAAGTTACATCAGCTTTTTTCCGAGTCTGTTCAAATCTCCACATCCAAGCACAATCTAAATGAGATTGTCCTACTATATGAACAGTCAACTTTTTTGGATCAATAGTCTCTGAAATGATCCGTTTGTACATTCTTAGTTTTGATTTATAGGGAACCTTCTTATTTCCATCAAACCATTTTTTAAGGGTTTCCTCGTTATCGGGATCAGGTTCTTCTAAGTCAGTTGTGTTTATTCTTCTATTACCAGAATATTGTCCTATACTACTTGTTAATGTATATTTCTTTTTCAAGATATTATTTCAAACTCATCATAAATTAAAAAGTTTATTTATAGAATTAAAATAATGAACTCTTATTAATTTAAACTATATGAATTAATTTCATGTATAATTATAATAAATAAGTATTCTGATACTAATCTTCAAAATTTTTAAACCATTTTGGAGCGATTCAGATAAGCTTCATTAAAAACTAAGAAATTTTTGCAAATTTATCAAAATTTAGTGTTTTAATTCAGTTATTCTCATAAGTTTTTTCCGGAAGAACTTTTCTCGGGGTATCAAAAATAACTAAAAATATTTTCATTTCATCTGAAGGTAGATTTTATCTTAATCAACTGTAATTCTTAAAAAATAATTTCTGAAAGAAGGAAGAAAACTCTAGCTACAGTTAAATAATATATATAGTCCCAATATTATTTCGAGTTTAGATTTAAGAAGCAGTAGAACGACTTTTTCTTTTAGATTTATTATAATTTTTAATTGCTCTCTCTCTCCAAACAGGCTTCCATTTTTTAAATCCACTCTTCACGAATTTTTCTCGGTTGGGAAAATCTCGGGAAAGCCAATTAAATAACACAAAATATCGTTTTGCGCCACTTTTCTTAGTAAGTTTATTCGATTTTACACCTAATTTTCTTAGATGAGAAACAAGACGTCCTTCTACAGCATCTTGAAGTTTGCCCTCAATTATGGCTGGTTTATAATTTATACCTTCTTGGTCAAATGTTTCTCTAACTAAATCAAAACAATCCCCTCTACAAAGCAAAATTTCATCAATATTCTTATCAAAATCCAAAGTTTCTAACCCATCTTTTACAAGTTCTACAATTTTCTTTTTCGGACTATTAGTTTCTAAATTTTCTTCATTATATAGTCCAACGGGGACAGATCTAAAGATTATTTCTCCTGTTTCCTTTACATGAAATCCTATAAAAGCATCTCCTATAAGATCTCCTGTTCCGGCATCATCAATCTCTATGGTTCTCTTTTTTCGTTTCAAAGTCATCTTTTCACAATAGATAATCTATATTTTTTTAAATTAAATCTTTAATATGAACTTAATCACAAACAGTATTACCTAAATATAAAATCTCAATAATTGTGAATTTTTCAATTTCTCTCAATGAATTTTAGGTTCTAAAACACACCAGAAAACATTAAAAGTTGAGCGTATCAAATATTTATTAAACCTTTTTATAATTTAGTAAAGCATTTAAGAGAAAAATCTTATTTTGGTTAAATTTGGAAAAGAAATTAAAGATTAAAAGGACATTTCTAAATAAATATTTAAATTCTCTAATATTCTACTAATAAGTTCTCAATTTTAATTCTTAATTTTAAAGTTAGAGAAATTAGGAATATTTATATAATTTTAGTCTGATAACAAATGATTTACGATTTACCAATTATAAATGCTCTATTGAAAAGTTTATCAAATATAGCATCGGAACCGGTCTTTATTTTATGTTTATTTATCGTTATCCCTATTACATTAATTATCTCATTAATTGTTTCAATTACAATCTTTAGGAGTTTAAATAGATTAGAGAAGAAAACTAAAAAAATGAGAGAAATACATTCTTTTATTCAGAGAGGCGCTTCGATTTACCTAAAAGATCAAGCAAAAATGTTATTATTAGTTCTCGGCATTCTTTTGGTACCTGTAGGTATTACCGGTATAAAGTATAGTCATAATCCTTTTTTTGGATTTTTTATTACAGCCATAGTATTTCTCATTGGATCCATTAGTTCTTTAATTGCTGGCTTTATTGGTATGAAGGCAGCTACAAAAGCGAATATTTTAGTTGCAGAAGCTTCTATGGATAATCCAAATAAAGGGTTCAGAATAGCTTATAATGGAGGTATGATAACTGGAATATTAAATATTTCTATGTTTGTATTTGGAATTTGGGTACTTCTCTTACTCACGAACATGAATGTATATTTAATGGTAGGATATAACTTTGGAGCTAGTGTGGCAGCTTTATTAGCACAAGTTGGCGGAGGAATTTATACAAAATCCGCCGATATGGGTGCTGATCTAGTAGGTAAATATGAAATGAATATAGCAGAGGACGATCCAAGAAATCCAGCCGTAATTGCTGATTTAGTTGGAGATAATGTTGGCGATTGTGCTGGAAGAGGGGCAGATCTTTTTGAGAGTGCTAGTTCAGATGCCATCGGGGGAATGCTTCTCGGGCTCACATTATTTTTACTCTTGGGAGATCCAGCTTTTATAATCTTTAATCTAACATTAATTTCTGTAGGTTTATATTCATTATATTTCACTACACTATTTTTAAAACTTGATTTAGATAGACCTTCTAAAAGTATATGGAAAGTATTTATAGCAGCTATATTATTTAATGTTGGTATAGTAGTAGTTGTGAATTTATCATTTTTTGGTTTTCAAGGGATATTCTTTATCTTTTCAAGTCTTTTAGGATTATTAAGTGGTTTCTTAGCAATTATTTCTACGACTTATTTTACACGAATTGAATACTCACCAACAAGAAAAGTAGCCGCATCTTCCAAGATAAGTCCTTCAGTCACAATTATTTCTGGACTTTCAGCGGGATTTCGTTCCGTATTTGCTCCAATTATAATATTTGGTTTATCTGTTGTTGGGTCATACTTTTTTGGATTATTGGCAGGATCAAGTTTAAGTATACCTACTACAGATGTTTTAGGGGAAAATATTAGCCCACTGATATTTTCTATTGCTTTAGGTATTTGGGGTGTTAATACGGCGAGTGTATCAAGCGATATTATTATAAGTACGATATTAAGTTTTGATACATTTGGACCAATTGCAGATAATGCAGCCGGTATTGCTGAAATGGGAAGTTCAGAAGCTCCACCAAATCTACGATTTAATCTAGATAAGTTAGATGCTGTTGGAAATACCACTAAGGCGGTGGCAAAGGGATTTGCACTCGTCTGTGGAGGTTTTAGTAGTGTTGTTATGTTCTTAACATTTTTATTATCTACTCACACATTAGCTGCTAATTTATTATCACCTATTCCTCAGAATGAACTTATAAATATATTTAATTATATAGATATTTATAATCCGCTAATATTATTTGGTCTTTGCATTGGAACGGTTCTTTCTGTGTTGTTTACATCAATGATTTATAGTTCCGTTCAAAAGGGCTCTATGAAAGTGGTGACAGAAGTACGACGTCAATTCAAGGAAATCTTTGGTTTGAAAGAGGGAAAAGCTACCCCAGATTATGACGCTTGTATCGATATATCCGCAAAAAATGCTCTTAAATATATGATGGTACCTGTATTAACAATTATAGGAATTGTAATATTAACAGGAATCCTATTCGGTCCAATGGTAATTGCGGCTGTCCTAGTTGGAAATTTAATTGGATGCCTTGTTATGGGATTATGGCAAAGTATTAGTGGAGCTAGCTATGATAACGCTAAAAAGGCAATCGAGACAGGACTTCATGGGGGAAAACAAAGCTTTGCACATAAAGCTTCTATTATTGGGGACACTATAGGAGATCCTTTAAAAGACGCTGCTGGGCCATCAATGAATATATTAATTACAACGGTAAATACTTTAACTTTAACATTCTTGCCGATTTTTATAATGACAGGTTTCTTGTGGAATGTTATTCCAATGTGAAATCTATTTTTTAATTTTAAACTTTTTAGTTATTTATTATTCTACTATTTTGAAATTAGAAACAAAATATTTTAAGAGAAATTTTAATTTTACCTTTGTATGATTATCGAACTTTTAATGATCGGAAACGAAATCCTAATTGGAAAAACTCAAGACACTAACTCAAACTGGATGGCTAAAAGAATAACCAAATTTGGACATAGGGTTAGAAGAATAACTACAATTGGAGATGATCTAAATCAGATATCTTTATCATTAAAAGATATTTTGCAACGACATCCTAACATCATTATTGTTTGTGGAGGTCTAGGTCCAACCTTTGATGATATGACAAATGAAGGAATTGCAAAAGGCTTAGAACGAGAGGTTAAGTTGGATAAAGATGCCTATGAATCTATTGAAAAAACCTATCAACATGCTTATGAACAAGGATTATTAAAATTAAAAAGAATGACTAAAGAGAGA
>JARRLT010000044.1:0-14067 GCA_037386725.1 Promethearchaeota archaeon | reverse complement strand
AGAGATGAAATCAATGTTTAGAAATATAATAATACCAGTTCTAAAAGAAAAGAAAGGCAAATTTTACCAAAAAGGTTTCAAACTTTCTGGAATAGGAGAATCTCAGATTGCACCTCATGTCACTGAATTAGAAGAAAAATATCCTGACTTATGGATAAAAACTCATCCTCGGCTCGGTTTAGCTGTTGAAGTTGAAATCTCAATAACTTGTTTCGATAAAGCTGAATGTGAAAAGATGATTGATGAGGTGTTGGAGAAATTAAAAAATAAGGTAATATACCTCGGCGGAAAAATAAAAGAAGAGAAAGTAGATTATTCTTAAATTAAATTTCTATTTTCCAGTTCTTTAACAAAAAATGATGCCACTAGATTAGGAGTAGTACCAGGTCCAAAACCAGCATCATATCCCAACTCTTTTGCTAACTTATTATTAATCCTTGGACCACCACAAATTACAATAACTTTATCTCGTAATCCTTCTGCTTCTAATAATTCAACTAGGTTAGTTAGGTTTAAAATATGAACATTTTTTTGTGTCACAGTTTGAGAAACTAATAAAATGTCTGCTTTAATCTCTAATGCTTTCTTTATAAAAACCTCATTAGGCACTTGAGAACCCATATTAATAGCATTAATCATTTCATACCTTTCTAAACCATAATATCCAGCATACCCTTTCATATTTAATATGGCATCGATTCCTACAGTATGAGCGTCAGTTCCAGTAGTTGCACCGATGACATTAATTTTTCGTCCAATATGATCCTGAATGTAATGATCAATTTCTTTCATTGTCATTACTTCAACATTAACCGATTCTACTTTTATTTTTTCAAAATCTACACTATGAGTTAGAGAACCATAAATTATAAAGAAAGTAAAATTTTCATCCAATGTTTTGTTTCTGTTGAATATTGTCCCCCCATATTATCTCATCCTCTTTTCGATTCGCTTATGCATTAATTCAATAAATGGATTATAATATTTTGAATCTTTTTCAACTACTCCCTCCAAACCCTTTCCACCATCTTTTGGTCTACTAATTCCGCCAAATATCCCTTGCTCTATAGTTTCAAATAAACCTATTTTCTCAATTTTTTTCAAAAGTTGATATGCTTCATTTAATACAAGATTTGCTCGCTCTTCAATAATACCTCCCGATTTAAAACTTATTTCTTTCCCTAATTTGTTCAAATTTTTAAAAATGTATTTTGCATTTTCAATTGAAAGGGCTCTATCTGACATAAAAGGAGTATGAATTGCTTCTGTTAGCATTCCAAGTAAATGAATTCGTTGGTTAGTCATTATAGTTATCATATTAAATAGGGAATCTTGAATGTGACCTTTAAATATATTTCCTGTTTTAAATTTAGTTGGAGGCATATACTTTAAAGGCGCTTCGGGAAATATTTCTCGAGCCATTTGTGCTTGGGCCAGTTCATAAAGGAATCCGTTTTCAAGATCTGGATCCATTTCAAATGCATGGCCTAATCCCATCTGTTTCTTATTTAATCCAGCTAAAAGTGCGAACTCTTCATTGAGAAATTGGGACGCAAGAACCGTATGTGCATTTTCGTATGCATCATCGGTAGTTAAATAATTATCTTCTCCTGTATTAATAATTACATCAGCATAAGCATTAATTAATCTCGAAAAATATTGATCAATAATAGTACGTTTCATATTTATATCTCGGAATAATATACCATAGAGAGCATCATTCAACATCACATCTAACCGCTCGAATGCCCCCATAGCAGCAATTTCAGGCATACATAATCCAGAACAATAATTTGTTAATCTTATATAACGATTTAGATCTTGACTCACTTCATCGAGCGCAATCCGCATAAGACGAAAATTTTCTTGGGTTGCATACGTTCCACCAAAACCTTCTGTAGTAGGACCATAGGGTACATAATCCAAAAGACTTTGAGCCGTAGATCTAATTACTGCGATAATATCTGCACCTTGTTTTGCAGCTGCTTTGGCTTGAATAATATCTTCATAAATTTTTCTTTGTTTTTCAATTATATTAAGATTTTTTTCAGCTTCGATACGTATAACTTCCTTTACTTCAAAAAGAGCATTCATAGGAAGTTGTGTTAAATCTAATTCATCATTTGACACTCGTTCAGCTATCTCTTGAGGTTTTTGACCTGTTTGAATCATAGCATTACCTATAAAGATAGCAGCACCAATACTTAATCCATTTCCCTTAAGGATGTTATTTACAACAATATTTGGCAAGGGTACATCAAATTCATCCACATCATCTATACCTAAAAGCCTACATACAGTTCGTTCAATAGTTGTTGTTGTATGGAGATCTATAAACTTTTGCATATCCATTGCTACATTTCTAGCACATTGTCTAGCCTTCTTAACGATAGAAAAATCTAAATTTAATTTACTCTCGTTTTGACTTTTTTTCTTTTCCATTTTTCACATCTTTTTCATAATATTTTTCAGCTAAATTTATTATTTCTTGATCAAGCCCTAATAAGATAGAGATATTAAGAGCATCTTTAGGGATTTCTTCATCAGATGAAACATGTATTAATCTATAATCCATATAATCTTGAATTACAGAAATTCCAGATTTTTTATTCAACTTAATTTCTTTTTTGAGATCTTCAAAATTTACATTTCGCAATCCAATTACTTGAAAATGATTCATATCTTCTTCAATAATTCCATCATAATGAGTTACTGCTAAGATCATACACTTAAATCGTTTTAAATAGGTTAATATTGCTTTATTTAAAATATATGCTTCATGGGGATTTGTTCCCTTTGCAAATTCATCAATTAAAAAAACTCCTTCTCCATTTTTTAAATATGTGAGAGAGTTCTTAAAAGAAAGTATTTCTGCTCCAAAACTACTTAATCCTCTCTTAACAGATTGCATATCTCCAGAGAGATAATGAATGTATTGTACAATTGGAATCTTTGCTTTTTTTGCATACACATAGAATCCCATTATACATAAGAGAATATTTAAAGCAATAGTTTTTAAAGTTACGGACTTTCCACCCATATTTGCTCCTGTAATAACAGTGACCCCATTTTGGAGTTTAACTGTAATTGGCATAAATTTTTTCCCCGATTCAGAAAGAATCTGTTCTATATAGGGATTAAAAAATTCTTGTAGATCCAGCTCCAAGTTCATTGTTATTTCAGGCTTAATTCCATTGTATTCTAGCGCAATTTTAGATTTAGCATTTAGGAGGTCTAAATATGCAAGAATTTCAATGTTCTTTTTAATTAAGTCTATATCGTTAGAAATTTTTACTGTTAGATCTTTTCTGATCTTCAATTCTTCTTTTTCTTCCAAAACAACTATCTCAGATCTTTCTTTTACCAAATTGGGCTTAATATGCTTATTTTTTTCATTTAATATTTCCTTTTCAACATTTTGTTTCATCTCTCTTATTCTTTTTAGATTCTCAGAATATTCACTATAAATATGGAATGTAGGTAAATTTTTGTTTTCTGGATCTAAAAGATTAACAATGGATGTTAGTGAATATAATTGGATTTTAGAAATATTAATATTAACAGTGCTTAACAGATCTCTTAACTGTTGAACCTTTAAAGAAAAATTTTTAATTTCAAAGAATTCCACATCATCCAAAGTGTGTAAGTTTTCTATTCGATTTATAGAATTTTTAATATTTTTTATTTGGGGAAGGATTCTTTCCATTTCTTGGACCTTATCAATCATCCGTGTTCTAAAGTTTATGAAAGATTCAATATTACTGAATTCTTCTTTCAACGCTATGATATTAGCTAAATCATAAGGTTTAAGATTTGTAATTTTTTCTTTGCTTTTTTCTTAATAGTGATAAGAATTTTGACTCATCAAACAGATAATCATCAGATAAAGAATATGGATTTGCTACAACACATATTATATTAATTGCTTCCACTGTTCTTATGTTACCTCCTCTTTTCACGAACATTTTAAAGATTTTTTTACTTAAGAATAATTTTGTTCCATTTTCTACTACAAAGATTATATCCTTATAGTTATCAGTTATTTTCATCAGATCTTTAATTAATTTATCTGTTAAAACACCTTTAATATACACATATCTTGTTTTATCTTCAATATTATCCGCGATTTTTTGTGCTGCGTCTAAACTTGTTATTACATCAATGACATTATAATTATAATCATCATCGAAAATACATAATTTAACATGCGACAACTTTTTTAAAATTTTAAGTAATTTTTCATCCTCTACCCTTGCTATGTTTAATAGGTCTATTGTATGATTTGTTTCTTCAATAATTTCATTTATATCTTTTGAAAAGGCTGCTCCTGTCACTAATATAGTTGCTTCTGAAATAGATGGAGATGCGAAAAATTTTCTATCAAATGCTCCATCAATAAGAATAATTTCACTTCCTAATTCTTTTAGAGTTAGAATTAAATTTTTTAATTGTGTACCTATTGAAGGACCTCCAAGTTCCACATATCCATCGCTTAAAGCTTTTAAAATTACAATTTCACCCATGGGCGTATTTATCCCGGTTGTAGAGATGATCTCTTTAGTAAAATCACATGAACCGAAGCAATCTTTGGCTGTAGCTATAATTGTACCTTTTTGGACATAGATATCTGGCTTTTTCTTACATGAGATAATATCTATTATTTCTCCATCCCGACCAATAGAAGTAAGTCCGAGCGTATATTTATTTCTCGATTGTTTAATAATATGATTCAAGGTTGTGGTTTTCCCTACATTTTTTGCCATTCCAATTATCGAAATAACTCTATACCGTTTTATATACTCGAAGAATTCTAATTTATAGTCCAAGAAATTCACTTTTATTTTGTTTAAAAGAATTTTATGTGAAATTTGTTTATTTTATTTTTATACTAGATTATAATTTTAAGTAAATAATTTATGTTATTAGGCGACGAAAGATGGTTAATTCTTAGAATTACTTATTTAATAATTTATATAATAATAAAAAATTTCATTAAATTTGCATTTCTCTAACCTCTTTTTAGGTTATAAAAACATAAATTATTTGGTAAGTTTCTTTCTCCTACGACTTCTCTCAAGATCTTGGGGTTCTATCGTTGTTTTTTGGCCCGCTAATAATCCTGCAACACCAATTAACTTCCCTTCCTTCTTACAGTCACATTTAGGAACATAATCTTCAGGTTCTTCATAGGTTGTTATAACTCCTTCAAAATTTCTCAAAACGACCCTACGATTACCTTGGGAGATAACATAATCTGGCATTACAGGGATCTTTCCACCACCTCCAGGAGCATCAACAACAAACGTTGGAACGCACAATCCAGATGTATGACCTCGTAATCCTTCAATAATTTCAATACCCTTGGAGATTGTAGTTCTAAAGTGTTCTAATCCAATAGATAAATCACATTGATAAATATAATAAGGTCGAACTCGGATTTTTACTAATTCATGCACCAATTTCTTCATTATATGGATGCAATCATTTATTCCCCTTAACAAAACGGATTGATTCCCTAATGGCATCCCAGCATTAGCTAACATTTCACATGCTTTTGTTGATTCAGGTGTGATTTCATGGGGGTGATTAAAATGCGTATTAAAATATATTGGATGATATTTTTTCAACATCTCACAGAGCTCTGGTGTGATTCTTTGAGGCATAACAACGGGAGTTCTTGAACCGATTCTTATAATCTCTACATGAGGGATTGCTCGTAATTCTTGGATTATTTTTTCTAATTTATCATTAGACATTAATAATGCATCTCCACCAGAAAGTAACACGTCTCTAACTTGAGGTGTGTTTCTAATATATTCAATTCCCTTTTCTATTTGATCTTGAGGAGGAGCCATATCATGATGTCCAGCAAATCTTCTTCGAGTACAATGTCTGCAGTACATAGAGCAATTCTCAGTAATTAAAAAGAGTACACGGTCGGGATATCTATGCGTAATACCATGAACTGGAGAATCAATATCTTCATGTAAAGGATCTTCAAGATCACTTGGAGCTCTATGAAGTTCTGCTGTGGTTGGAATCGATTGCTTTCTTATTGGATCATCTGGGTCATTGGGATCAATAAGGGAAAGATAATAGGGTGTAATAGCCATCCTTAATGATTTTAAACACTTTCTCACTCCATCTTCTTCTTTTTTACTAAGAGGGAAATATTTTGTTAAGTCTTCAACAGAAGTCATTCTATTCCGAAATTGCCAATGCCAATCATTCCAATCATTATCCTCTATTTCTGGAAATAATTCATTTCTTCTACTAACTTTCATTTAATCCACTTATTTTTAATTTTAATTAGAATATTTTTCTTCAAAAATCTTTCTTAAAATCTCGTTTTCTCTTATTTCTTGTAATGCTATTTGAGCATGTCCTTTCGTATAACCATTTCCTATTATCATTTTAACATCTTTTCCAACTCCTTCAGCTCCTAAAGCTGCTTTCGTGAAACTCGTAGCCATTGAAAAAAAGTAAGCGATTCCACCGTCTTTAACTGGTAAAATATTAGACATTTCGGTATTGGGAATACTTAAACAGTTTATTGAAATATCAACTTCGGTATTGTCATTTAGAGAAAGAATTTTCTCAAGAATATCTACCGGATTTAATACATCTCCGATGAGAACTTCATGACATACTTTAGTGCTCCTTAAAAATTTAGCTCGACTTTCATTACTCGCTTGGACAATTACCATTCCTGTTGGACAGACTCTATTTATTGCTTAAAAACAACAAAGCAATCCAGATTTGCCAGTTGCTCCCAAAATTAATACCACATCACCAGGTTTTACGAGTTTAGCTGTTTGCGCAGGAGCGCCTGCTACATCAAGTACAGCCAAAGCTAACGTATCTTCCATATCATCTGGTAACTTTGCATAAATTCCACTTTCAAATAAAATAGCTTTACCTTCAATCTCAATCCGATCTATATCTGATTTAATGTCTTTTATTTTATCTATTCGAAGTGGAGTTAAAGAGAGAGAAACTAAAGTTGCTATTTTATCGCCTTCTTTTAAATCAATTTTTCCTTTTAATGCAGCTCCAATTTTTTCTACATTCCCAATCAACATACCACCAGATCCTGTAATTGGATTCTGCATTTTACCTTTTTCGGAAACGATATTTAGAACCTTCTTTTTTATTTTTTCAACATCTCCTTGTGCTTCATTATTTAACTGAGTAAAGCTTGCGGAATCTATGTTTAAAGCAGTCACATTTATCAAAATTTCATTACCATAAATTTCCATATCATTTGAAATTTTTGTAGCAGTTTGCGGTAAAACTCCTTTCGGTTCTATAACTCGATGAGTTCCATATCTATTACCTTCTTTCATAACGATTCATGCTCTTAAAAAATTTATTAGAATATATAACTTCAATTTCAAATTTATTTTATATTTCTAATTAGAAATAATCAATTTAGACTATTTAATTTTTCAATAGAAAGAAAATCAGTAAGAAGGTAAAATTTTATGGTTTTGATGGGTATTTTATGGGCGATCTTTGGAAAATATATGATCTTAGTTATATAATTTTTTTATTAATTTTTGAAGGATTATATATCTTCAAGGAAATTTAAGTATCATTTATAGAGATCATATGAATTTTTTCATAATTTTATACCTACATAAAGACCTCTGTCTTTCATCAAGCCATCTTTTAAAAATTCCGATTTCAATTTCGCTTCACTCATAAATTTTAAAAACTTTTCAATCTCGAAAAGTCCTAGTTCATGTTTTTCAATAAAATATTTAACATTTTTATTTTTTTCAGCTATTAGATAATGCATCTCTAAAATGGAAAGATCATTTTCTATTTTTGTATTATTTAATCTCGCAATTTTAATGTCATCTGCATCATAAGTCGTCATTCCAGGACGTCCAACCTTATAAATTGACTTTGTAAGCCATGGCTCAATAATAACAACTCCCCCTTTCTTTAAATGATTGGAAAAGTTAAAAATTGTACGCTGCAATTTAGAATAAGTTTTTACATATCCAATTCCACTAAATAAACACAAAATTATATCAAATTTTTTCTTGAGTTCCATGGAAATCATATCTGCTTCAATAAAATTTACATCATGAACATTTTCACGAGCTATCTTTAACATTTCTAAATTAATATCACAGCCAATACAATTAAAATCATCTTTAAGATAATCTAAATGCTTTCCAGTTCCACAACCGACATCAAGTAATTCATCTCCATTAGATCTTTTATATCTTTTAATTAATTCTTTAATTTTTATGACTTCACTTTCATAATCCTTCCAAGAGTAAATTAAATCATAATATTTGGCTAGATCCTTATACATCATTTTTATTGATTTCCCACTTTCATTATTTTAGGAGATCCCTAATATTTTACGTGTTTCGCTAGGATTTGCAATTTCTCTCCCTAGTTCTCTAGAAATTCTGGCAATTTTTTTAACTAATTCTCCATTTGAATTTGCTAGTTTTCCTTTAGATAAATAGATATTATCTTCAAAACCAACTCTAACATGGCCTCCCATAATTATTGAAGCGGTGTTTATTGGAAATTGAGCCTTCCCGATACCAGTAACAGTAAATGTAGCAGATTCCGGAAGATTACTGATCATAAAATTCAAATTTGTTATTGTAGCATCCAAACAACCTCGAACTCCAAAAACTAAATTAAAATGCATTGGATCTTTGATGATTCCTTCACGATTCAGCCTTAGAGCTGTATCGACCATTCCTTTTTCAAAACACTCAAGTTCAGGTTTAATTCCTAATCTATTCATTTCTTTTACAAATCCTACAATTGTTTTTTCTGTATTAACAAATATCTCATCATATCCAAAATTGCATGTTCCACAATCTAGAGAAGCCATTTCTGGTTTTAAATAAATTGGCTGGAGTCTTTCTTCATTACTCATTCCCACAGCCCCTCCAGTTGACGGCATAATAATTACATCAGGACACTTTTCTTTAATACCTTCTATACATTCTTGGAACCTTTTCTTATCTTGGGTTGGGGTTCCATTATCTTCTCTAACATGAAGATGAATAATACTTGCACCTGCATTATAAGACTTTTCAGCTTCTATTGCAATTTCCTCAACGGTATAGGGGATATTAGGATTATGTTCCTTTAAAACTTCAGCTCCGCATATTGCTGCAGTAATAACTAACTTTTCCATAAATCATCACTAAAATTACTATTTACCATTTATTTAAAATGAAAGTAATGAATAAATAATTGTTTAATATATTTCAATTAAAAAGAGTAAAAAAAGGT
The DNA here is from genome assembly GCA_037386725.1 of Promethearchaeota archaeon. Classification (GTDB taxonomy): domain Archaea; phylum Asgardarchaeota; class Lokiarchaeia; order Sigyniarchaeales; family SOKP01; genus JARRLT01. The sequence goes on along the minus strand of JARRLT010000044.1, from coordinate 4,791 downwards.
TTAGAGGAGCTTTTTGGTCTCTTTTAATGCCTCTCCTACCATATTTGCTGCGTGGTCTAAATCTTCTTCTGAATGGCGATAGCAAATATATCCATGATGATATGGTTGAAGAAATACTTTTCGTCGAATTAATTGAGTATAGAATTCCTCTCTTAATTCTTTATATTTTTTATTAGGATCACGCTTAAAAGTTATATAAGGCATCCAAGGTTCTCCAGTAAATTCAACCGGAACTTTAGTATCCTCAATGAAATCATTAACCTTAGACGCAAATTTTTCTCCCTTTTTCTCAATGTTAATTAAAACATTATCTCTTTCTAAAATTTCTATTGTTTTCAAAGACGCAATTTGTGATAAACTATTTGGAAAAAAAGTTGAACTTAGGAAAACCTTTTCTTTCAAAACATCCATATATTCAGCTTTTCCCACAAGTGTGCTAATAGGATAACCATTGCCCATAGCCTTACCAAAGGCAGCAAGATCAGGAATTACGTCAAACATTTTTTGGGCACCTCCAAGATCCACCCGAAATCCCGTTCTTATTTCATCATACATTAAAAGAATACCATTATCAGTACACAATTCTCTTAATCGCTCTAAATATCCCTCTGCTGGCATCTCAACCTCTCTTCCACCTGGTGTGTTAATTGGTGTTAAGATAATCCCAGCGAGATCATCTTTATGTTTTTTAATTAAATTCTCTACTTGATCAAGATTATTAAACTCAAATTCATATATATCTTCGTATAGTTTTTCTGGGATTCCAGCTTCGGCCCCATGTACTTCAGAACTCCAGTCATGCCAACCATGATAACCACAATGAAGAATTTTCTTATGTTTCGTATAAGCTCGTGCAACCCGTATCGCGGCTGTGGTAGCATCTGATCCCATCTTCATAAAAACCATTTTTTCACAGCAAGGTATTAGATCTCTTAATTTCTTACCTAATTGATTTTGTACTGGCTGGGTTAAGGACATACAGAAACCTTTTTCTTGTATTTGTTTAATTACTTCATTATCGATTTCTTGCTCTCTGTGACCAATGATTATAGGACCATATGCGCAAAGCATATCAATATATTCATTTCCATCGACATCTATAACTTTACCCCCTTTCGCATTTTCAAAAAATATTGGATATTCTCCTTCAACAAAATTATATGGCCTACGTATTCCCAATATTGCTCCGGGGATTAAATCAAGAGCTTCTTCATACAGTTTAAATGAATTTTCAAGATTCAATTTTTTTGACAAGTAAATCTCCTTATCTTTATAATTACACTCAATTAAATTTTACATTATTATTGAAGATTTGCAATAAAAACGATTAGAAGGGAATTGATAGAACAAGTGTATGTTCATAACCTTCGCAAAAGGTTTGTCATTTTGTGACTAAAGTTTTTTCACAAAAATCATACTCGAACATTTTATATATTCTCAACTTCGAGAAATTCAATATCTTTTGAGATGATCACTTCTCTTGGCTTAAAATCGTTCACACTTCCTATTATCCAACTCTTTACGCCAAATGAGTCCAATCTATCAACAAAATCTTCAGAGTGTTCTTTTGAAATCCCAATAAGCATACCACCTGCAGTTTCATGTGCTTTACACTCATTAAAAGCATACCCCAGATCTGATGATAGTGATTGCGAAAGCTTTATTGAAGGAACTTTTTCAAGAGTTATTGATAAATTTGATCCTTGTAACATTTCTTTAGCATGCCCAGCCAATCCGAAACCAGTTACGTCCGACAGTGAATGAATAAAGGAAAAATCCTTATAACTATGAATTGCTTTTACAACCTCTTGACTAGGTGTCGTCATAATTTTTATGGCTAAATTGATTGATTTATTGAGTTCAGTTTTAGAATAGTTCTCTAACATCTCTGGAGCATCTTTAAGAATTCTATATGCTGCCATTACACCTTGTAAACCCACAGGTTTTGTCAGTACTAAAAGATCTCCTTTTTTAAGTCCTTTCTTGTGGATAATATCCTTTTGTTTTACAAAACCAGAAGCTTCACCACCAAGTAATGGCCATTCACAGTATATTGTGTGTCCCCCAGAAATCTTTGAATTAATCTTATTTTCTATAAAGTTTTTTATACCTTTAAGTATTCCATCAGCAATATAATCAGGAGTATCTGTTTTTATTGCTAAGAACACTAACATTCCTCCCGAAATTTCGGGGACATTCATAGCAAAAATGTCATTAGTTACATTACAAGCTGCAATTTCTCCTGCGATTTCCGGTTCATCAATGATAGGTGTAAAGATATCCAAATTTTTAACAAGAGCTAGCTCAGAATCTCTAATTGGAATTACAGCAGCGTCTTCAAAATCTCCAAATAGACCGACTCTTTTCAATAATTTCTCTAAATTTTTGCATGATCATCCATGAATCTTAACTTGTTGAGTTAATCGATATTCTTGACTTTTTGTCATTTAACCTCATTTATTTAATTTTTAATTGGAATAAATCTCTAAATCAAAATATTATTTAATATTAAGATTTTGTTTCTTAAATGAAATACTATGTAGATTGTATTAACTTATATGACGTTTATATATAATGAAAGATAATTCTTTAAGAAATCGATTTTATTTATCGAATAATTTAATAATTTGATAAGAGATATTATAGATCCATTTTATGAGAATTTAATTCTAACAATTCTTAAGGAAATAATAAATTAATATTCTTTGATAAGCTTCTTTTCATATTAAACGGATCTTTATATTGTAAGTTTAAACTAATCTCATCAACTTTAGGATCCGATAAATTTTTATGAATTATCTTATCAAATTTGAACGTATATTTAAACTTAAAGTAATTTCCACCTTTTAAATCATCAAGAGTGATATATTCAGGAAAACTTTCTTCTTTCACAATTTTTAAATAATTAGGAATTTTTAGATGGATTTGAATATTAGTAAAATCATAATTGGAAGGATTATTCAACTTAAGATTCATATAAAGCTTATTTCCTAAAGTTTTAACATTTTTGAACAAGCTTAAATCTTCAATATTAAAAATATCGCTTTCAATTTTCTTGGAATATAATAAATCTTCCGTAATTTTTGCATTTAATTTTCTACTACTTATTAGACTTAGAATTTCTTCTTTTAATTTGTCAGAATCTATCTCAACATAATTAGATAAAAGATCTATTTTTATCGGGTTCATAATTTTTAAATAATGCTTAATCTGATGTAATAAAAGATTTTCTTCAGATCTTCTTATAAACTTCTTGGATTTATTAATCAATAATTCTTTTGAATTATTCCATTTCTCTAAATAAGGTCTTAAGTAGTCGTTAAATAAGTCTTCTTTTTCTTGAAAAACATCTTTATTTCCTATAACATTATCAATGTGATTCTCTGTTTCATCTATGAAAGTTAGAATTTGAGAATTATGCATTTCCAAGAGTTTATTGGCCTGATTAAATTCATTTTTTGTAATTAACAAATCCAATTTCTGTTTAATTGTACCAAATGTATTATTAAACTTTTTAAAGCTCTCAATTCCATGAGAAACAATTGATTGAATATTTGCTTGAAGGATTTGAATAGCTAAATCTTTATCTAATCCAGATATTTTTGATTCAGTAAACTTTACTTCTTCGGTATCTTCTAATATTAAATTATCTAAGATATCATCTTTTAAACTTTTAATTTCTCTGTCCAAATCGTTCAGAAAAATTTGGATATTTATTTTAACTGCTACCCACTTTCTTAGTAAATCTTTAAAAATTTTATCAAATTCTGTATTTTTTATCAGTAAATCTCGTATTTCAACATCCATTTTGAATAAACTCTTTCGAATAAGGCTAAGATGGGTGAACTTTTCTTTTAAATCCTTATTTTCTGAACTCATTAACTCTTTAAAATCTAAATTATTGAAGGAGTTATTTTTAAAAAATTCAAATTGAGTTTGTAATATATCAATTTTATCTTTGAGAAGTTCAATTTGTTGTTCTAATTGATTTTGAAATTCAATTCTTTTTTCTTCACAAAGTTCTGTTATAAAATTTTTTATAATGCTTAACTCATCAATAATTTGGAACTTAGTTTCTTCCCATTCCTCTATTAAATCAAATGCTAAACGTTTAAATTCAAAATTATTTATTTTTTCATTAAATTTTCTTATATTTTTAAGAATTTCATCATATCTCTTGTTCAATTGAACTTCTGTTTCATTGAATTGAAATTTTTCGATGTAAGAATTTAATGCTTTTCGAAATTTTGCTGGGACTTTTTGAATTTTTTTAAAGTTATGATTATTTCTTCTTTAACATCATGATCATTTTCTGTTTTAATCGCATTGTTTAACTCTATTGTTATCCAAACAGCAAATTTCTTATTTTCTAAGATGAAGCAGAGAGTTTGTAAGAGATTAACGGTTTTCTTTCTTTCTCGCCAATATTTTGATTCAAGATTATAAATAATTTTAGTTATCTCATTCTCAATTTCAACTTTATATTCTTCATATAAACGCTTAAAGACTAAAAATATTATATGTCTAATATTTTTTGAAGGATTTTCTATCTCTATAAATAAATACGAAAAAATTTTTCCAATGTACTCTTGACTCAAATGATAGAGAGCATTTCCTAAGGAATCGCGAAATAATTCCTCCTCAACATCCGTAATAGATGTTAAAAGATTCGCCCATACTTGCTCGAAATTATTTTCTGCTATGCTAACTAAAGCTTCTATAACTATAATTTGAATTTTATAATTATTATTCTTTAAAAAATTAATGAGTTTTGGAATAACGGGAATAATT
>JARRLT010000043.1:0-18192 GCA_037386725.1 Promethearchaeota archaeon | reverse complement strand
AAATTTAAAGATTCAACAAATTTAGTAAAAATGTCAACTTGAAGTTTATAGGAGTAATTTTTCATTCGCAGAAGTTTGTCAGATCGACCAAATCCTAAAAGATCAGGAGCTATTACTCTAAAACCAGCATTTTTTAAAATAGGAATCATCTTACGATAAAGATAGCTCCATGAGGGTTCTCCGTGCATCAGTAAAATAGGCTGAGCAGATTTAGGCCCCTCATCGATATAATGAATACGAAACTCATCTACTTCGCTATAGTGAGGGTTAAAAGGAAATTCATGTAGATTTTCGAATCGCTCATCGGGCGTTCTTAATATTTTCATAATATACAATATTAAGTTTCTTTCTTTTATAAAATTATATCCTTACCGAGTAAGTCTTACGATCGTAACCAAAAAGACCAGCTGTTTTATAAGAGAGTGTGCTTAAAATTTCTTTTAAAAAAATTGATTGCTATTTATTAAATTATTTCATCTTTGTTGATCTTTCGTTTTCTGAGAAATAAGATAACCCCCAAAATTAGCAAAGCACTAGACCCAGATATGACAATAGTGATGATAATTATAGGAATAATAGAACTATTAGGATGTGAAACCGCATTAATAGTAAAATAAACTGAATTAGAATATTGATCTCCTGTTGTATCAGAAGCAAAAAATTCTAAATAATATTTTCCATTTTGTAAATTAACCGTGAGATTTTCTGTGAATAATGTACCATTAGAGGGATATATCCATGCATCCTTAGATATTAGATAGAGTTTATAATAAAGCTGATTGAGATTAGGATAATTATTTCTTAATTTAATTTCAATATTGTTTTGAGTATATGTTTGATTTAAGGGTTGTATTATCATTAAAGTTTTATTTACCACAGGACCATAATATTCTTTAGTTTCCATATAATGAATTCCATCATGACACTTAATAAAATATTCATGACTTCCTTCACTTAATCTCATTGATATACTATAAGAGCATCCATCAATGTAATTATTATCCGAAAAATCATTTTTATTCATAGAATAACTTTTTCCATCAATTGTGATATTAATATAATTTGGAGAATTATTGTCATAATCTGAATAATTCACAAAAAATTCGAAATACGTGTGTTCAAATCCATTTTGTTTATTAAGGGATACATTACTTAAAAGTGGAGTAAATGCATTATATGGATAATCACTCGAATTTAAGGGATCAGTTCCGTAATCTACCTCAACTTTATCAGAATAATTATCGTTATCTGTATCCCAATCCGATGAATTTGTATGGTAGTATAATTCCTCAAGTATATTATCAAGTCCATCATTATCATCATCTGGATAAACTAGAGGATACGGGTCCTTATTATTAGCATCACCAGAGATCATATATTCATCTTCTCCTACACCATTATTATCTAAATCTCTCCCATCATAATCAAACCAATAATTACCTAAAGAATTATTGTACCAAGTATTTAATTGACCATTATCTGTTGCTGTGTTTTGTGTATTTATAAGGAAGAAGTTTTGAGAGATCACACAATTTTGTTCATTACTTTCTAAATAAATCCCTTCTCGATTATCTTTAAAAATGTTGTGATTGATCTTCATTCCACTTGAGAAATAGCCTTCTATACCTTCGAAATTATTATTTTCAATCGTATTATCTTTAATAATTGTATTGTTAGAGTTATAATAATTAAAAATACCAAATTTCCTATTATCTTTTATGATATTCTCTTTTATAGAATTATTACAGGAATTATATATCAAACTTATCCCATTTCCATTATTGGAAACAATAGTATTATTATATATTAATCCATTCTTTACCTGTTCAAGTTTAATTCCTCCACCTAAGTCTGAATTTGTTCCGTTAAAAAGTGTACAGTTTCTAATGATAAAATAAGCTGTAGTGTAAAATATATATATGTTTGAGGAAGAGTTCTCGCCATTAATTATCCAATTTTCAATAATATAGGGAGACGTAATACTTCCATTACCCTTTGTGACACCCTTTTCACTTGTAAATTGATTATTTCCGAGAATTGTTATTGAATCATGGTTTTGATCAAAATTAATCTTTGGTCCAAAATTAGGATTTTTAATTTCCTTACGTTGATCTCCAAGATTAATATATATGGTAGTACCTCTTAAACCTAACATAAGAAAAAATAGAATTATGAAATATACAATATAGTTTTTTCTTTGAATTTTTTTAAACATTGGTTTCAATTAGATTTTTTAGTTATTACTAAAATAAAGAACGAATAAAATCGTTTAAATATTTTATCTTTTGATCAAAGCAAGGTTTTAAATAATTAACTGACATAATGGGTATTAATTCAAAATTTAATAAACAAAATGAAGCAAATCCAAATAAAACCAAAACTTAAGATTTTCACTTGTATTCTGATATTAATCTTAATAATATCAAACTTATATTTGATCTCTTATAGTTTAACTTTACAAAATTCTATTTTAAATCGTAATAAAGATTTTTTAAGTTCAAATGAAGGAGAGAGTTTAATATCCAATCAAGAAAGTACTGCTTCAGAAGTTCCAATTAAAGCAGAAAGTCATGTTGAATATAAGGGAGCGACTATGGCAGGAAAAACTACAATAAATCAAGATTGGGATTCGGAGGCGGTATCTATTCAAAAAGTAGTTACAACCGGTTATGTTCTCGAAAATATCTATGATAAAACAATTAAGATTATAGATAAATCTGGCAATCAAAAATTTTACATTGAAGTGTTTCTTCTAAACAATGGATTACCATGTTCTGATTCGTTACTAAAACTTTATTTTAATTTTGATAATAAATGGGAATTTATTGACGATGATTACACCAATATTGATGGGCAAGTAAAGTTCGAGTTCAAAATACCACAATACCTAATCCAACAATCAGAATCTAATCCTGTAGAAGCAATGTATAAAGTAGTCTATGAAGTTACTGCTGACAGATATCTTGAAGAACAAGCGAAAATTACATTTAAGGACTATGACGGTCCAAAAGTTGAATATATAAATATATACTCAAGAACGGACGATGAGATCCATGTTAAAACCTATATTAAGTGCTATAAAGAATGGTGGCATCTATGGATTGACGATTTAAGTTATGTTAGCGTAAAATTTTATACCGGTAATACAAATCAGAAGGTACTTTTTAAAGAATATGAATATGATTTATCTCAAAAAAACTATGTAGGATTTTGGGTTGAAATATGGCTATGGAATTATTTAAAAACTGGATCAAATTTATGGATTGACGTTTATGCTCTCGATAAAGCTGGTTTCACTGATTTTTCTGAAAAATATAATTATATTATTGATGATGATTCAAATCCTCCATCGATTTCAAATACGGATGATACAAGTAAAAGTATTTTAAATGGAGGAAATATATATGACGATTTTCAAGAGAATTATTTTATGAAGGTATATGGAAGTGATAGTTCTAGTTGGGGTGTAAAAATTGAATACAAGTTTGGAGAAGATGGAAATGTTGTAAGTTTTCCTTATGACTATCGTAGTTCAGGTACATCATGGGGGACAACACGTACTATTCCTCGTTCAACTTGGATTCAACATGTTGGAGAAACTATTTTTTGGCGATATAGAGCTCATGATTACGATAGTGATAGTGGTGCGGGGACTAATGATTATAGCTATACTAGTTGGAGTTCATGGATTGATGGCGGAACTATTCTGGATGATAATGTCCATCCACCAGATCTTGATTCTGCAACAAGTACCGGAACGATTAATGACGCTAATCAGAATGATTTTCAACTAAATATTAAAGCTCAAGATGATAGTGGATGGAGTGCTGATATAGAGTACACGTATGAAAACTCAGGAATAACAAATTCTGTTATATTATCCACTACTGAAATTGATTTAACTCAATTAACCTATAATATTCCTAAAAATGAATGGATAAACCATATAGGTTCAAATATTTTATGGAGATACAAATTAAAAGATTCTGATAATGATAGAAATGGTGATAGTAGCGCCTTAGGATGGTCAGACTGGATTAACGGTGGTAAATTAATTGATGATGACATTGAAGGGCCAGAGATCCATGTTGAAAATATTCATAACGCAGCTTTTGACTCGAATTATGTTCTCTTTTATCTCAATGATATATCTGGAATAGATGAGTATAAATTCTACTATAAAATAAATCAATCTAATGAAATACTAGCAAATGTTGATTCAATACCTACATTAGATAATGAACCTTATGGTCAAGCATTCAAAGCATATATTGGAAGTAACTATAAGATTGGTACCGAAATAAATTTTAGAATAAAAGCTAAGGATGCAGATAATGATAGAGTGAATGATTTTCTAAACACAACTTATACGGATTCTTTTCTTATTGAAAAATTCCTTGTTAATCCAAAAATTATTGGTTTATCTCTGTCTAATGAAAAGTTACTTCCTGGTATGTTATTTAATGTTGAGGTAGATCTAAAAAATGAAGGTATTCAAAGTACATCATCCGGTAGTAAAATTCATATTTTTCTTGGAGAAAAAGATAACACAGGAGATATAATAAGTCCTGCGGAAGAAGTTTTAGATTATCAGATAAATACACTTGATTCATTGAATGAAAAAACTTACCTAATACCATATAGTATTGACTATGAAGGTTTTTATTTCATTACCATCTCGGTAGAATTTAGAGATAATCTAAAGAGAACTTATTGGGCATATTATGCTGAAGATGTTGATTTAAGTGTAAAAAAATTACAATTTTATATAAATACAAATACAACCCATATGTTTCCGGGTACACTTTTAGGTGCAACAGCTAAATTTTTAAATTGGGCTGAAAAACCAACCTTAGATACAAGTATATCTATTGATAAATATCAGTATGATAATCTCGGAACGAAAGTATTTCTTGAAAATTTACATCAAGATTATGGGATCGTTCCAGCTCAATCTGAAATTGCTTTCAATTTTAATGATATTTATATGGAACCTGGAATTTACGAATATTCTGGAATCCTTAATTATAATACATTAAATGGTCTACGAGAAATATTATATTCCAAAGATCTCCAAGTTAATCATCCAGAGGTTAGTTATAGTCCTATTGCAAAATACGGTCAAGATTACAATGAAAATCCATATCCAAACGAAGATTTTAATTTCGGACTAAATATATTGAATAATGCAGATTCTAATAATATTACTTATATTGAAATAGGTCTTATCTTAGGTTCTTCAAACGAAGATATTTTATGGAAAAAATCTGGAAATATAAACGTTGAACCAGGAGAAATTTATACAATAAATACTCCATGGCATAAGGAAAATAATATTGGTACGTTTAGTTATGATGTTAACATCACTTATACAGATGCCTATGGAGTTGTGCGAAGCTTTATCATTGAACCTGAAGTTCAAATTATCTCCGTGCCTGACATTCAAATTCAATATCTTGATGTTATGGGGAGTGAAGAAGGACAGAATCTATTTCCTGTTGGAGATAATACAAATGGATTCCCCCTTAAAACAACGGATGGTGCGTTAAACAAATTAAAGTTTGAAATAAAAGTTATCAATACCGCTCATATTTCTTTAGAATTTAGTGTTACTGATATAGCACTTCAATCCTTACGAAAAGATTACCATTATCTTGACACTGTTATAAATATACCTCAAGATAAAATTGAAGCCAAATCAGAAAAAACCTATTTCCCTGAAGCTAATGTTACAAAATCTATATGGTTTAGCTCTACTAATTGGATACCTATGATTATTAATGATATTGTAGATTATGCTGAGCTCATCGCAAGCTTAGTAACTGGAGGATTAAGTGAGGTATCAAAAGTACAAAAAATATTCTTTATTGCAAATTTATTACTTGATTTTGGTACTCAAACCTTTAATTTTTTACAAGGGACTCACTATTATGAAAAGTATAAATATGAAGGAACCGCAACTTATACTTGGCAAAATGGATATACTGGTCAACAATTAATGCAATTTCCAGACACACCTATTAAAATTTCAATTTCTCAACATCAATTTACTCTCTATGTAGTTTCTTCAATATTAGAAGCAGCCAGCTCTATTCTTACATTATTTGCGTCAATGGCATTTGTCACTGCTGCAGCTTTGGCAACTAATCCTTTTACGATTTGGGCGGCCCCAATTGCCACTGCAATAGGAATTGCATTAACCGCATTGGAAGTTGCATGTGATGTTTTTAAATATCTTTGTATAGTATGGTCTAATAACGATCCAATTGATATTAATTATACTGCAATGAAACAAAGTCTCGAACAAGATATTGAAACTAACAATTCTATTGGAATATTAGCGCAAAACACAATAGAAAATACAATCAATATAATGAATACAACCGATCATATTATCAATAATGAAAACGAATATGAACAAAATTTAAAAAATGAGAACTTTTCTACTTGTGCTGATTTACTTAAAGAAAGAAGTGAACTACAAGACCAAAATGGACTTAATTATATCGAATTTAGTAATAATCTACAAGGAATATTCACTGAATTTCAAAATCTTGAATATCTAAACTATACAGAAGCTACTTTCAATGAAGCTTATCAAGCAGTCAATTCCACGGGATTACCATCTAAAGAGGTTGAAATCTTAAAAGACATTGGTTATAATGATGATGAAATTGGAAATTTAACAAAAACAGTCTTAAAATATGATAATTTTGATGCTATGACTAATTTCTCTAATAGCATTCATAATGTTACAAATTATCTAAACACTTATGGAAATTTAGGATTAGATGATTCTATTAATTCTCTTAATGAATCCATTAATATTGATTTAACCCATCTAAACGAAAGTATAACCAAAGCATCAACCCAAGAGATCAAAGAATTAAACAATTTGAAATCGCTCATAGAAGCTGAAATTAATCAATCAGCATGGAATCTGGCAAAAGGTTATGCTCTAGATTTGAAGGCACTTTCGAAGAAAGTTATCTTAGAAACAAAAAATCAAACATATAATAAATATTTAGAATTTTCTAGTCGCATTATCAAATACGTAGAATTAATGCTTTCTTTAGATCTTGAGTTACATCTTAAAAAAATAACTGCCAAACCCGGGACTAAAAAACTCTTTTATATTAATGTCCTTAATAATGATAAAAATCCGACAATATGTAATGTCATATTACAAGCAAACGAGATGAATTGGTTTAGTTATAATACAACAATCCCATTAGCTAGTCATGAAACAAAAACGATTCCTATAGAAATTTATATACCAAGAGATTATACGATTAGTCCAGGAGATTATCAAATAAATATAAGCATTTTCAGACAGGATGATACAAAGATCAAGGATGAAGATTCTTTTATTATTACAGTCCTTCCATTCTACGATTTTGAAGCAATAATTACAAATACCAGTTCTAGTTCTGTTTATCCTGGTGGTAATATTAATTATTCGATTTTCATAGGTAATATAGGTAATGTCAAAACGAATTTTACGATTCAATTCCAACCTTCATCTTTAATCACACATATCAAATTTCCATTAAATTTCACAATTCAATTAAATCCAGGAGATATATACAATTCATCCTTTCAGTTAAAGATTGAATATGGATGGATGGGAATACATCCTACTTTTTATAACTACACTATTAAAATTCAGGAAGTCTCTACAGGTCGAAGTAAATCATATCCACAGAATTATTTAATAATACCAACAATACATTCTTACTATACATATTTGAAATATGATCTACATGAATTAACTACTTATATTCAAAATAATCTTTCAAAATGCTTTAGATGGAAACTCATATATTCCATATACAAATCGATCTCATTTTTGACTAAAGCTTACAAAAAATATAACACCTCTGAAATAATTATCTCTTTAAGATATTTAAGTTTGAGTAAAACTTTTTTAATCTCCGCAAATACAAAGATTTTACATTATTATAAACATGGTTTAATTGATAAGGATGATTATTTATATCTAATTGAAGATTTAAGAGAATCTCGAAATATAATTGTTTTCTTAATGTCGCTCTTTACTTCAGATGGAAAGATTTATAAATGCACTCTTATTATCAATCAAGTCTATGAACTAAAAGATTTCATCACTGATGAGATAGGAAAATTCGGTCAGATCCTTTTAACCCATCAATTAGGATTAGTGGATAAAATTATAGAAAATATAATTAATCGAATATTACTCCCGCAGCTAATGCTTCTCCTGCGGCTGCACCCATCATTCCTATATTAACCTCTAGAATTGTACCTTTGAACGGTCTTAATAGGGCGAAAGCCATTACAGCCCCAGGAATTACAGCTGAAACTGTGAGCCCGGCATATAATCCTAAATATGCATTAGCTGATCCTAATATAATTGCTAAAGTTCCATTTATTATTACTAAAATAATGCCGAGCGTAGGAAATAGTAAATTTTCATCGATTAGTATATAATTAGGATAGATTACAAAAAATATCATTATTGAAATAATTGTTATATTTACTATAACAAAAATTAGTATGATTCTACTCATTAAAAGAGAGATTAAATGGGATTGTCTTAAAACATCATATAACAAAACTAATAAAATAACTACCATTCCTCCAAATAAAGAACTTATGAAAATAATCCCGAGAATTGATAGGACTTGCGTATTTTCTGGATATAAGAAATAGATCGGTGTAAGTATTCCTATTATAATTATATAAAAAATCATAACATATAGTATCAATTTTAATGTTTTAATTGCCACTGTTCATTTCACTGAATTTAAACTAAATCCTTGTGATATAATATTGACTTCTTAATTATTAAAGTTTATAAGGAAAAAAAGGAATATTTTGATTAATATAAAATTAATTAAAACCATCCTACTTATTAATTTACGAACTTTCTTGTTCTATTTTTTTCATTTCTTTCTTTAATTTGATACCGCCTAGAATCATCTTGAGGATTTTAAAACCACGGAAAATTTTCCCGTTCTTATTACAGGAAGATAACACAAACGGCAAAACTTTGCGGCAACTTTCAGTTAGATTTCCTCCCAGATATTCTAAAGCCAATTCAGACTGCTTCCTGACGGTTTCAACGTTTATCCATCCCGGCACAACATCGGTATGACTGGTAAGGCCCGTTTTTTGCATTCCCGGTTGAAAAATATTGATTTTAATATCATTACTATGTTCATTTGATTCTTTTAATTCTTCAGCAAAGCATTTCGAAAAGGCAACTACACCCCCCTTTGATGCAGAATAAATCGTCATGTTAGGAAGTGGTCTTTCTGCTCCACCACCAGATAATGTAATTATACGCCCATACCTCTGTTTTTTCATTTGAGGTAGTACAGCAGCAACAGCATTCATCATTCCTATTAAATTAACACCCAAAATTTCATTTGCATATTCATATACCATTTCTGGAGGCATATATTCAAATGGGCCATAATTTTTTTCTAAACCCGCATTAGCAACGAGGATTCTAATTGATCCAAAGGCTGCAATTGTTTTTTCTACTAGGTTTTTAAGATCTTCAGGGTTGCTTACATCACACGGTACTCCGATTATTGAATCACCAAATTCGGGTTTGAACTCGGAAAGAGTAGTATTTACATGCTCTTCACTTCTTGAGCAAATAGCTACTTTACACCCTTCTTTAAGAAAAATTTCTGCCATCTTTTTACCGATTCCACTTGTAGAACCTGTAATGATAGCGGTTTCGTTTTTCATACTCATATTCATCGATCAAAATTAGGTTTTAAAGATTAAAAAACTTCGATCTTTTAATTTGAAATGCTTAACATTTTAATTCTAATTAATTGTAGAAATATAATTTTTCTTCAAATCAGTTAAACATCATTAAGCCTTAAGTGTAAATTATAATAATCAATCTATATCAAATAAAAAAGATTATCAAATCCTAACCTAACTTTCTTCTTTTTTTAGAAATTATATTTTATCAAAGTATTGTCAGGTATATTCTTAAGATTTTCTTCAGTTGTATGAAATTCAACCTTATTATTCAAACAGAAGGCGATACATAAGCAATCATTATAGGATAATATTTTCCTATTTTGACATTTCAATTTTCCTGCTGAAAATATTAGATCCTCTCCAATAGATATCAACTCAACTGGATATGTTTTCAAAAAGGATGTAATAACGATTTTTGCAATTTCGATCCCCTTTAATTTACATAAATGATAATAACTTTCAATGAGGATTGATTTCACCAAATAAGCTTGAATCTCTTTCTTTAAAATTGCGTTCATCAAATCATTTACTTCTTTTGTAGTATCTCGTGATAAATGAATACCTAAAACACCCGCATCGAGACATACCTTCTGCATTATTCTTCTAACTCCAATTCTTCTTTTTTACTCTTAATATATACTTCTTTCATTTCTTTTCTACTTGGAAGGAATTGCTTTATGTTTTCAAAGTTAAGGACGGGGATTATTTGGATTTCACCATTTATTTCAATTACCAAAACTTCACTCCCCTCGACAATATCATATTTTTCTCGAATTTCATTTGGGATTGTTATCATTCCTTTTTTATTTACTTTCATTGGTTTTAACTGCATATGATCATAAAAGCAATATTTTCATTTGAAAGTATATCTTATTTTTAAAAAGTATATTTTAAATATGAAAAGAATATCCTTATTATTTGAGATTTCCTACCCTTTTCTCATAAACTTTTATAAAAGTATCTTTAAAAGGCTCCCCAAAAAGGAAATCTAAAGAAAATACATGAAAATTAATAATGAGATAAAAAGAATAATTTGAAAAATACTTAGGTTTATCGGGATTTACTCTTTACTCTGTTCCGATTATACCGAGAAAGAATCTTACAATTCCATTTGCGATTAATAATATTGAGAGAAATATAAGTTCCAGAGGATTTACTTGTAATATAATGATTATACCGATGGAAAGGATAAAGTTCACGATTCCAACGATTAAAATTAGAACCCTATACCAATTCAAGTAACTTTTCGTAATAATTGCCTTAGCTATTTGCTCAAGTCCTATCAGTAAAAATACAAATCCAAAGAGAGCCACGAGCATTTCAACAGTTAAGAAGAGAGGTTCAAAAATAGCTGTAAATAAGACCATAACTGCAAGTAATACGGCAAGTAATCCTATAATAAATTTCCATGTAGATAATCCTTGATTCAATTTCTCATTTGAGAGAGAATTAGTTATTTTAGCAATACCAATTATAAAAATTGCTATAGCATGAATTAATAAGACTTCAAATATATTTATTATGGAAGTTAATAAGAGAAGAAAGCCCAAACCAATAATTAGTAATCCCAAAATAACGTTAATATATCCTAAATTCTTTCCACTCAATTTTTTAGACTTCATTTTCTATCAGATAATAGCTATTTTGATAAGATAACTTATTCTTTTTAATTAATATATTTTACTTAATATTTTACAGCTAATAAATCATTTTTCTATTTTATCAATAAATGATATATCTTTTTTCCCTTAATTTTCTCAATAAATACACTATACAGTTGCTTTTACCATCTAAAAATAACTTTTTAATTATCTTTTATATTTAAAGAAATTGATCTATATCCAAATACATATGAATAATTTTATAAATCATTTTAATGATTACCTTTACATACAAACATGTTAAATTAGGAAAAACCATGTCAATCCCTAAAGAATTATTGGAGAGTATTCCTGAAGATGAAAATATTTTATATTTCTCAAATAAGTTAATCAATAAAAGAGTAAGTAAACTTAGAAAAGCGGCATTTATCATATTAACAGTTGGGTTATTTGTTGGTTTTTATTCTTTAATACTAAGTCTATTAATTCCAGATTGGATTGAGGGAGATTTTGGTGTTTTTGATATAATGATGTTAACAATTCCGTTTGTGGTTTTGATGCTCATACCTTTTATACTCAGAACTATGATAAACAGCTCAAGAAAAGATACGTATTTATTGTTAACTAATAAAAATATATATATTTACGTTTACAATTACGAGGGAAAATCTCAGTTCGTAGAACAAATTAATTATAAATCAATAGTAGGGCTTGAATATTATAAAAAGATTTTGAACGATAAAGGAGATTTTGGAAATCTTAAAATAATTTTAGAGAATAAACAAAATAACTCAGGATTTGTCCGATCTCCTGAAGATGATATTTATACCCCCATTTATGATTTAAAAAATATATCTTACTTTAGTGAATTTCAAAGGCTTTTTGAATCAATTTTGTATGAATTTGGAGGTTTTGACGAAAATTGGTTCGAGCTAAATGAAGAATTAAATCTCACTCTTCCCAAAGAATTTAATGTTTCAGGAGAACAATTAGATGAAATTGAAAGAAGATGTAAGAAATTGGTATATTATGGAATTGGAATTCCATTAATTTGTTTTACTGTACTTTTACTTGTAATATTTGGAGTGAACTCTGGGATTGAACTACTTCTTGATTCAGGCTTTTCTATTGTTTATTTTTTGGTAATTGTAATGGCACCCATCATAGGGGTGGGTGGGTTATTAGGGCCTCTATTTGAGCGAAGAAAGATGAAAAATAGAAGTTCTCCAATATATTCCACTCTGATACTTCAAGAAGATAAAATCATTTACAAAAAGCATAATCTGAATGAAGAAATTAACCTAAATGAAAGAATCATCATAAATCCAATTAAGATCTATAAACCAGAACATAGAGGGATAAAATGGGGCTATAATACTGATGGCTTCTTAATTAAACCTTCCTATAATTCTGATCAAGAAATAATTTTCGGTCCTAATGAGAATTTTTCCAATAATTATAGCTTTTTATTTCATTACTTCATTATATGGAAGAATAAGGAAGGTCTATTAATAAAAAAAGAAGTTCTCCTCGAGAATCAATTAAAACGAGAGGAAATAATTCCGAAGGAATCAGAACATAGGATAGCATATTCACAGATTGAACCTATAAAAAAGAAAGAATTCATATTTAAACCACAAGTACCTTCTGAAAAAATGCAATCCTTTTGCTTATTTCTGTGTGTATATTTGCATTTTTAATTTATTTAATAATCACTGAAGCAATGGACTCAATTTTAGCAACAATCTTTATATCACTCGCTTTGGTAATTCCTCTACTCTGTTGTATGGGTCAAATTTGTACTCTTTTATCCAAAAATCAGGAAAAGAGTATGATTTTTGTCTTTTCTACAGAAAAAATCCTCGTTAAGCGTCCAAAAAATTTTGTGATTACACCATATAAAAATATCGATAGTATTGGCAAATCAAAAACACGATTTCAACGAAAAAACTATGATATTTCCCTTAATTTGAATGATCCCACTGATTCAGGTGGATATACAATAACTATACCAGAAGTCCCCGATGAAAATCCTTTGATAGAAAAGATTAGATATTTAAAAGAAAGTCTTTCTGAAATCGAAGAGATTAAACAAAGTAAGAGATAAAAGGTTAGGAGTTATATCATGATTAAATCCATAACAGTATCCGAAAAATTAAGAACTATTATTTCAAAACATTATAAAATCGTAGTATTTAAGGAAGTGGCTTATTGTTTTCTCCCTATCTGCATAATTGAAGTGAATAATAATCCCTTAATTACAGATTCAGAATCGCCCTTTAAACACCTGCAACAAGAGTTAAAACAAATTGGATTTCAAGTTAGACTACAACCTTTATCAGAGAAAGAATTAAGGTCCTATGATATTGATGAATCGCTAAACCAAGAAGAATACAAAAATCCAATTGGGATTAGCTGTGGCTACGAGTATTATGGTATTTCTTTCCGGGATATTTTATGTTGATTATATTGAACCATATTATAGTTCTTTGTATCATTCCCAGTTCGGTACATCTTTAGCTATTTTCTTTTTTTGGATAGGAATGCTAACAATAATCGTGGTACATGAATTTGGTCATTTTATCTTAAGCAAATATCACAAACTTGAGTGCTCTCATCCTTTTTTAATTCCTGGACCACCTCCCTTAGGCATGTTTGGAGCATATGTATCTATTAGAGATGACCCTCAAACGAGAAATCAGCAATTTGATGTTGCGATGGGAGGAATTATTTTTGGGCTTATTAGTGCGTTTATATTATTAATCATAGGTTTTCAATTTTCTGAGCTAATGGATACTGAAAAATATATAGCAATTAAAATGGCTCAATCAAACAGAACTTATGTGGATGCAGCAGAATTCATTAAAGACCACCTAAATAATTACAATTTATTATTTTTTGGTTTACGCACTATTTTTTTCTCACCGATTAGCTTTGGATCTTATGAAGGAGTTTATCTTCCCTCCAAGATCTTGATCCTTCATCCGTTAGCTTATGCGGGTTGGATCGGATTAATATTATCCGGGTTGAATCTTGTTCCAATCTCTTTTTTTGATGGTGGTCATATTTTACAATCTGTTTTACCTATACGATTTGTTCGTTTAATTGGACTAATTATAGGGACAGTAATTTTCCTTTCATTAAATTTCAATCTTTTTTATATCGCCTTATTTGGTATTCCTGGTGCTTGTAATGACTTTAATTCAAAGTCGAAATTAAATGATGTTCCAAATCCTACAGTGAAACTTAAAAGATCTCGAATCATATTAGCATGTTGTCTTGTGTTTATTTTTATTACTTTGTATCCCCTCACATTTAACAATCTTATATTTGGATTTGGAAATTAAGATATGATATTGATAATTTAATTTTAGGCATCAATTTTTTTGAGCGAATTTCCCATCATATACATTTTCAATAAATTTGCTTTCCCATACCAATCATATTATTCTATAAAGGAGGTATAAAATTAGAAAATTAATATATAAAATTATAATTCTATAAATTATTAGCGCCTTTTAAAATTTAAATTTAAAAAGAATTTTGTAAATAAATAAGTTTTTGATTGTAATCAGCTTTTTAATAATGCATAGGTGAAAATTAGATGAAGAGTAAAAAAATCAATTTAGGAGATTTAATTTTTATTTTAATTTATAAATATGGAGGAGAAATAAAAGGTAGTACAACTCTTCAAAAATTAATAGATATTATACGATTAGACAGCGAATTAGAAATAGATGTTGATTTCTCACCTTATGAATATGGAGATTTTTCACAACAATTAAATGATACAATTCAAGTCTATTTAGATAATTCCTGGTTAATTAAAGAGGAAGTTAAATATCAAAATAATAAGAAATTGGATATTTTTAAGCTCACAGACAAAGGAAATAAAATTGCAGAAACACTTTTTGAGAATTTGCTAACAAGAGAGTTAAAAGCATTAGAAATAGTAAACAAATTTATAAATAAAAGTCAAATAGATTTAATAGCTTACTCATATTTTTGGTATCCTAAGACAGCGATTAGATCTAAAATTAAAAAAGAAATCTTTAAAAGGTCTTCGATTCTACCAAACCTAGAAGGTGAATTAGAAGAGGAATACTTTTCCATAACCAAATCAGGAAGAACTATAAAGAAGATTATCCAAGAATCTTGGAAATGTTAAAAGAATAAAAATAATTTTCAAGGGGGAAATTAAATTCTGAAACAGATAGAAAAAACAATTTTTATAGATTCTGACATTCTATTCCAATTTTTTGCCATTAATTCGGAAAGAAAACAGAATTATATCACAAATCATACAACGGGAAATAGTGATTTAGATTTAATTATGAAGTTAATTGAAGGAATTCAAAAGAATAACCAAAGATTAATTCTATCAGAATTCTCAATCTTAGAAATTCTTTGTACTCTAAACAGATTAAAAAGTTCCTATAAAATTCCTATAATTTTAACAAAAATTTATAAAATTTGTGAAATATTACCCTTAGATGATTTAATGCTCAAGTTATCTTGGTTTATTGGCTCAAATTACGACCTTCATTCGGGAGATGCAATTCACGTTTCTTTTTGTTTAAGTAACAATATTGAAAAGATGATTTTAAAAGACCAAGAATTTTATCAATCTTGTCAAGAAATTAAAAAAGATTTCCTCACTAAAAAATCTAAAGAACTTAAAAATTTCTTCTCTAAGGTTCAATTTGCTCAAGGAGTTCCTAAAAATATCTTAAGAAAGTTTTCAAATATTAAAAATCTTAATATAACAAAAATTTAGAATGCTTAGGATGAAAGAAAAATCAATGCACAAAATTATTGAAAAAGAATTTAATAATTATAGGTTTGGTCATGAAATAAAATTTTTTAAGAAAAGGATTGATTTCACATTTATAGATAATCAAGAAAAAATTCACGCAATTGAACTTAAGATAAAGGATTGGAAAAGTGCATTAGATCAAATTGAAACTAATCAATTATGCGCAAATTTCTGTTATTTAGGAATCTGGCATGAGAATAAAGAATATGTATCAAGGGAAATTCTAAAAAAATACGGATTTGGTTTGATTTCAATCAATAAAAATAAATGTAGAATTTTGTTATCTCCCACTGAATCTTCAATAATTAATAAAGAATATCAGGATTTATCTTTGAACAACGAAAAAAATCATAAATATTTCATAGATCCTGTAACTTATAAATTTCAATATGGTGGAAATAGGAGATTTTATATGAAATATCTTGATTATTTCCAAGAATTAGAAGAGTTATTTAACAAGGAAAATATAATTAATCTTGATTTTTTTAAAGATCAAAATAATTTTGAGGATTTTTACAAAAAGATTATTAGATTTCAAAGGACTATGTTAGCAAAAACTCATATTCCTCTTGATTATTATAAAGCCATAGCTAATGGAAATAAAGATGTAAAAAGCTTTAATCCTATAAGAAATTTAGAATTTTTTATCTCACCTTATTTTGAATTTTATAAAATAGGCAATGAATATTACAATTTAACTTTAAAATATTCTTTAAAAAATACTAAAAATTATTGTATTTTACGTTTTCCAAAGAAGATATTAATAGATTATAATAATTTGAATAAAATTGTTGATGACTTTAGAGATTCAAAAGGAATTTTATTAAATATTTTAAATCTTAATGAATATGATATAGGAGATTTAAAACTATATTTTGAGAATTTAATTGATCTAATTTATAAATTCTCTTCTAGGAGGAAGTTCGAATTTTATCTATATACCAGAAGTTGATCGATCTATTTCAATAACAAATGCTGAGAGTTTATTAAAAAGAAATAAGGAAATAAAACGCCCTATTAACAAAAGTAGTGAAAAATATTCACTAGATTCCAGAACGGAACTTTATTATAATTCATTAGAAGAAAAATTAGAGGAAATATCTAAATCGTCAATCCAGCGCATTATTGAAAAAATAACAAGTATCTTTAATAAAATTGAATATGATCTCCATAAAAAGAAGTATGAGTATATTAAGGTTTGGAAAGAGATCCTCCTCAAAAAAACAAATCAATACTCTATAAATTCTTAATCATGAAATAAAACTTTTAAAAATATGTGTAAACTAACATCCTTTTTCTATTCTAATTCTTTAAATTTGTGGAATTTCCCATCATATATATTTCCAATAAAATCATTTTCTCTATAATCCACTTAACTTTATTTCCTTTTATCGGTTCTTTTGGCCAAATTTGAATTTTTTTATAAATAAAATTTATTTTAAGACTAAAATTAGTAAATGTAAAATTTCACGCACTTAAAAGGAGTGAATATTAATGGATAATGTTCAAAAAGCATTGAATTATTTTAATTCAAGATTTAATTGCGCTCAATCTGTTTTTGCTGCATTTAGTGAAGAGCTTGGATTAGAAACATCTAAAGCACTAAAAATTGCTTCGGGGTTTGGAGGCGGATTAGCTCGTAATGGAAAGACTTGTGGAGCAGTTACTGGAGCTTTAATGGCAATTGGATTAAAGTATGGTCATTACAAAGAAAATGATCAAGTATCAAATGATATTACCTATGAGAGTGTAAATAACTTCATTTCCGAATTTTCAAAAAAGCACGGCACAATAGAGTGTAAAGAGTTACTAGGAATAGACATCTCAAACCAAGAAGGGCTTGAAAAAGCCAAAAAGCTGAACTATTTTGAAAGTAAATGTCCTAATTTTGTTAAAGATGCTGCTACTATTGTAAGTGAGATATTTAATAACACTATACAGCCAAAACACGGACTCTTATAAGAGAGATTCCTTAATTAGATATTTAATTACCTCAATCAATGTTTCTTT